>DAONAB010000098.1:0-9489 GCA_035400805.1 Nitrospira sp.
GTTGCGGCAATGAGGTTTTTCCCACCGCATCGCAAAAAGGGGCGGTTCCCCCGGTCTGCCGGTAGGTCGTCTGCGCGAGGTGAATGGCTTTCCGCTCTTCTTCCGTGCCGATAAACACGTAGCCGACTGGTGCCTGTCGACTGAGAGCCGCTAACGTTTGCCCGAACAATTGAGGTCGCCAGGCTTTCATCGGATCGCTGGCCCCCACCTGCACCGCCACCCAGGTGAACTGCTCCCCTCCGTGAGGTGCGAGAAAATCACGCGCCCATTGAGCGGTATCAGGCGCAATGGTCAACGAAAGCGGCGCAAACGGTCCGGTGCCGCTGCCGCCCAGGGCATAGATGTCGACAAGATTGAAATGATTGAAGCGACGCTCATGATGCACGTCTGTGAGATACGCCATCCAGGGGTTGTGAATGGTCACATCTCCATCTTTCGGGGCGGCGATGCCGCGTATGTCTTTGGCGCCGACGTATGAGGTCAGCAGTCCGCTCCGCCGGTTGAACGTCAGGTTGATGACCCGGTCGTAGCGGGCCTCTACCAGGGGGGCCGCCCAGCGCGTCATGTCCTGGTAAAGGCTCACCACATCTTTGGTTTGTGCGCGACTCTCGTCCACCAGACGATGAAAGTCGTACCCGACTATGTGCCGAAGGTGCGGCAGGAGTTTCGCCACCGGAGCAAACCGCTGATCCACCACCAGATCGACTTCCGCACCGGGCCACTCGTGCTGGAGACGCTGAAGCAGCGTGCCCATTTGCACGAGATCGCCCATTCTGGTGATATTGATGAGAAGGACACGTTTACTCATAACAGATCGCGGGTCTCGCTCCGGTATTCATCCAACATCAGCACCATCAATTCTTCACGCTTGAGGGTGGCGGTCGGGCCTTTGCTTCGAATCTGCGCCGCCACGTCTTTGAGTTCGATCCGCTGCCCGCTCGGACAGTCTTTAAGGAGTGCCTCCAGCGGGCGATCATCGGCACAACGCTTCACCAACGATTCCTGCTGACGCTCCCCTCGCAGCACGGATCCGACGCGGTCCGGCTGAGACAAGCCGATCTGCCCCAACAAATCCCGCATCCGATGCACGTAGGTATGCTCGCGCAACACACGTGTTCGTGCGGCATCGGCCATGGCCTGGCGGGCCGCGGGATCATTCAGCCATTGTTGAACGAGTCCTGGAACATCATCAAAATCCTGGAACGACACCATCTCCTGCTCGGTAAAAAACTGCGGGAGCTGTGAGCGATGATCCACGAGCTGGAAGGCACCACAAGCGGCCAATTCAAACGTACGTGGATTGACGAAATCGGCCTGGGGATCCAGACCCGCGCCTGTGGTCGAATGCAGATTCAGATTGATCGCCGTGGCATTAAACACCTTCATGCACGTGGCTGTGTCGATCCTGGCGCCGTCCCGTTGCAGAACAGGACGAAGCTCGTCGGCTCCGTCCCATTCGTTGCCCCACAGTTTGAAGGTCCAGGGCTGATGGAGCAGCGCGGGAAACAGTCGCCTGCGATTCGCATAACCGGCGCCGACGAACGAGACATCAGAGCCGAACCGGTGCCGGTCTTCTTCCGACAAGGTCACAGGACGATGGAGATCCGGATCTGCCGCCATCGGGAGGTAACTCACCTGTCGTGCACCGGCCTGGCGAAATGCGTCCAGGCAGGCTCCCTGTTGGAAGACAAACCAGAAGTCGTAGCCGGGCGCCATCTGCTGCCAGTAGGTCAGGTGCCGATAGTTTTCGACAAACCACATGGCGGTGAGAAATTTCTTTTTCCGCAGATGCTCGAGGACCGGCAAGGTCATAGGTGCCTGTGCCATCGAGAGGACGAGGTCCGGAGGCGACTCTGCGAGGCTGGCCAACGTCCATTGACTTAAGACATCCGCCATCCGGCCTTGCATCAATTGCCGGTTGCGCGAGTCCTTGAGTGTTCCCATCACCTCATAACTTGCCGCGTGCACGCTATGATCGATCCACTGCACCTTGTGGCCCAGGGTTTCCAGTGCCCGTTTCACATAGCCGGTGATTGGCAGCGACCCTCCGTAAATCGGTCCCACGAGGGCAATGGTCAGTTGGCCGCCCGCCTGACGGGACATGTCGCGTCGTAGGGCTTCTTCAAGGGCGCGATGAAAATCTGTATCCCACGCGACCGCCGGCGCATACGACAGCGAGCGTATCGGGCGGCCGGTGTTGGTCAGTGTCTCGGCACACTCAGCCGGCGCTCCCGATAGCCACACAATGGCCTCACTCCAGGATTGGAGCGGGCGAGCCGCCAGAGCATCGTGAAACTCGTCGAGGTTGGGAACGAGGACAGCGAGAGACACTTCAGGCGACAACCTTTTCCGAAGCGCCTCGACATGATACAGCAGCCCGACTCCGGCCACGACGACCATTTCTCCCGCTTGGCAGGTCGCTGCATGGGTATCTGCCCAGGTCTGCGCTTCACGAAGCGGGTCGTAGGCACTATGAATCCATCGACCGGATCGACGCGCGGAAGGTACGCCTGTTCGTGCCGGCTCGATCGTGAGCACCCCGCCGGCTGCGGACTTCACCGCTGCCGCCAGATCCTGATTCCGTGCCGCCAGGCGATTCAGATTGTCGTGAAAAATGTTCATGCCGCCATCGATTCGCAAAGGCCTGGTGCGCACGCTCGCCAGATGTCCGCACGTGAGTGCTCAGCGGATTCTGTTCCGGAGCCGTCGTCAAAGTATGCTCCCCAACGGTCCATTCGACTCCTCCAGAGGATCCAATCAGTCGCACTACGCCCCTGGTCGCCGCACATCACGGCGATGCTCTCCATGATCGGCCACTGTTCAGGCTGTGCGTGGGTGGCATGTTGATAAACCCAATGCCCTTCGCCATACGGACCGGTTTCATGCAGCCGGGCGCGTGAAAAATACCATCCCATGGCTCGAGCGCCCACGAGCGTGCCCAAATGGAGCGGACCCGTATCAGCTCCGATGACCCAGTGGCATGTGTGAAGCACCCGCATCAACTGGGAGATGTTCGTGCGACCGGTTGCGTCCCATATACGTCCGTGGAGCAATGTGGGGACAGCGTCGAGGATTGCCTGTGCGGCTTCGCGCTCCGTCCCGCTGCCGATCAGTACGACCTGCCCGTCCTCAGTCTGGTCCAGGAATGCACGAATCCATTGGCCCCACACGGCCGGCGCCACACAACGATCCGCCTCCCCTGCTCCCGTCGCCAAGGCCACCCAGAGTCCCCGGCGTTCGCCGACCCCGGCAAGGTCTTCCGGAAGTTCGACAGCCGCCGGGACACACGACGGGGCCTGTCCTCGCGGCAGCACTCCGCACATGCCGCACCAGGCGTCTGCCAGATGGACGCGATTGGCTCCCCGTTCTTTGGCGACGTGCCGGAGATGCTGTGCCCATGGGCGCATACTCGCCTCAAGACGATCTTGTTCCTGATCGCGGGAGGAATGGCTTACGAACAGCCGTGTCATGAGATGGCTTCGTTCATGCTGATTCAGCGGATAGACCCGTTCATACGTCGCGTCGCCAAGAGACGCGAGATAGTTCTGCATGACCTGGACGGTGGCAGTCGGATTCTCCTGCCAGCCAGTGGCCCAGGCTCGCCATTGTGCCCCGTCCCAGGGAATGACACGGCCGATCTGAGATACTCCGGCCATGACCCCTGTTAACGGTGCTGCGCAGACCACATCCAGCCTGCGTTCCGGATAGGCTTCCTGCAACGCCTCGATGGCGGGCAGTGTTTGAACCAGATCACCCAATCGGGCCATCTGAATCACCAGATCGCGATGCTTTGGTGAGGGGTCATGCGGCATGGTGTGGCACCGGATGGCGCTCGGGATCGGCCAGTTGTTTCGCCAACTCGTCCATGCCCTCGAATGTCGGAACCATGGCGCGCAACCAGTCATACTCCCGCTGTGCATCTGCTCGACGTCCTGCTCTCAACAGTACTCCGGCAAGGGCAAATCGCATAGCAATATTGCCCGGATTGCGGGCGACAAAGGAGGAGAGCCGTGACGCGAGGGTGTCCCAACGTTGGAGCATCGTGCCGCATTTCAGCATCCAGTGCATGCCTTCTTCATCATCAGGGTAATCGGCGCAGAGTCCGGTGACATGTGACCAGGCGGCCTCCGCCCGGTTGTCTCCCATCGCCGCCATGACAAGGCCGAGCGTGGCCTTCCGCGGATTCGCTCCTGATTGTTTTGCCCGTTCAAATGCCTGTTGCGCATCGCGATAGCCGTTGAGCTGCATGGCGAGAATCCCGCGCAGGAGCCATCCTTCTCCGTGAGAGGGGTCAGCCTGGAGCAGCGCAGTCAGATGACCATCCGCCTCCTTGATCGCGCCGGTCTCCAAGGCCTGCTTCGCCAAGGCCAAGCGGGCCTGCGGATCGTTCTTCAGCGAAAGCACCCGCTTCCACAACGGAAGGGCCAGTTCCGGATGGCCGATGCTCTCGCTCAATGAGGCGCCCCAGCGAAGAATCCATGCATCGCCCGGCCATTGTTCGAATCGTTTCAGCAACGCGACCATCTTCTCCTGATCTTTGAGTGCCGTGGCCCGCTGCAGGTCGGCGACGAGTGCCCGTTCGGCTTGAACGGCTGGATTGTTCATCAGATACAGCGTGTACCCGAGAATGCCGTCTTTGAGGTGGGTATGGACCGAATAGCCATCGTCAAAGTGCAGCCGATCTTCATCCGTAATCCACCACGCATGGCCCCAGCGCTCCCGGAACCGGTTGGTGTTCTCGTCCTCATGTGTCTTTCGCCCGGGGGTGCGGCTTTCGAGATGAATGACCGTACTGTCGGGTTGGTAGACGATCTTCCAGTTCTTTTCGCCGATTTTAAGACAGAGATCCACATCCTCGAAGCCGTTCTTGTACCCTTCGTCGAACCCTCCCACCTGTGCAAACACCTGCCGGCGGATGAGCATGCAGGCGGCCGTCACACATTGCAGTTCGCGGCGGCGAGAGACCATGGGCGCATCAGCCGGCACTCCCGGATACATGTGGTAGGGCATCAGAAATTCCCGCGAGAACGCCACGCCCGCGTGTTGAATCGTGCCGTCTTCGTACAGCAGTTTGCTTCCCACCACCGCCACGTCGGAATGCGCCTTCACCTCATCGACAAGGGCGCTGAGCCACCCGGGTTGTGGAATGGTGTCATTGTTCAGGAACACTAGGTATTCACCCTTGGACGCCTGAGCGCCCTGATTGCAGGCCTTGGCGAACCCGAGATTCTCTTCATTGGTGATGACGGTGACATCCCCGCCCAGGCCGGCGAGAAACGCCGGAGTGCCGTCCGTCGAGTGGTTGTCCACCACGATGACTTCATACGTGACTCCTTGCGTCACCTCCGCCAGGGCCGTCAAACACTGCGTGGTGAGCGCCTGGTTGTTCCAGACCGGAATGATAATGGAACAATCGAAGGTCTTGGCCTTGGCATCGGATCGCATGCCGTCCAATTTCTTCTGCTGCGCTTCCAGCACGCCGGCAATCCGCTCCGCGTACGGCCGGTATTTTCTATAGATGATGTCGGTCGTTCGCCGGTACGTGTCGCTGGTGCTGCTGGTCATCGATGAGCCATCGCGACGCCAGGTGAAGGCCGCCGTGGTCTGCTTGATGTGGAGAAACGGATAGATCGTCGCCATCCGGATCCAGAGATCCCAATCTTCATGCGCGAACAGCGATTCGTCGAACACGCCGACCTGTTCAAGACAGGCTTTCTCATGCATGACGCACAGCACCGGGAAGTAGTTGCACAACAGGAGATCGATGCAGTTGAAGTCGCGTGAATAGGGAAGATCCCGTCCGGTTACCACGTATTGATCGCCCTGCCGCACTTCATGGATACGCCAGGCATCCGTATAGGCGACTTTGTGCTCGCCGTTCTGCAGGGCCGTGACCAGCGTGTGCAGATGGTCCGGGAGATAGGTGTCATCGTCGTCGAGGTACGCGATGTACCTGCCTTTGGCCGCCCGGAGTCCCGTATTCCGAGCCGCGGCCAGACCGCGATTGTGATCGTGTCGGATTGTGGTGATACGACCGTCCCGGTTGAGCGGGGTGATCACGTCGCTCACATCGATGGTGCCGTCGTTGACGACGATGATCTCAAAATCCTGATAGGTCTGGGCCAGGATGCTGGAGAGGGCCACCTGCAGGCGATCAGGCCGATTGTAGGTGGGCACAATGACGGAGACCATCGGCGGGCGTGTGAACGAAAGCACGGGAGAGGCGCCCCGGCGTTGGCAGGCCCAGATTTGATAGATGGGCACCAGCTTCAGTTTGGTGAAATCAGCCGGGGTCGGTGCGGGAACATATCGCAGCGAGGGAATTTCGCAGTGCACCCGTTCCAGGCCGAGTTCGCAGAAACCCTGGCTCGTGAAAATATCGCGCAGTTGCGCTTCCGTGACCCAATCCTCGACCGGCTGACAGGGCGGTGCGATGGCTTTCCACTGCTCCCACATTTCTCCGCGGGGCGTCGTCAGAATGACATAACCATCCGGCTTCAGGAGCCCGGCCAATTCGGCGACAAACCCTTCTTTCCGGCCATGTGGAATATGTTCAATGACTTCCGAACAGAGGATCACATCGTACGGAGCAAAATCCGGTCGACTGAGCACGCTCTGCGCCGTGCCAGCTTCGAATCGCAGATGCGGAAATAACCGTCGCGCATGCTCGATCACCCCGGCTACCGGCTCGATGCCTTCGCATTTGCCATAGGCCGTCGCTAAATTCGTCAGCCAGCCGCGCCCGCACCCGACATCCAGCATGCGGAGCTGCCGTTGAGGGTCTGTCTGACGCACGCGACGCAGCAGATATTCCAGAAACGCCGCGATTTTGCTCCACCGGGCCGCCTCGTCATGATTGGGTCCTGGGGATGACCAGGCCCGGCTCTTGACGAACATGTCGATGTAAAATTGATCCTGTTGTTTCTGTTCTTGAGGTGTCGGCGCGGAACTCGATATGGCGCCTGGGTTTGCCGAGCCCCGCGGTTCTTGGTTCAACCCGTCCATCACGACCCCTTTCGTTTCGACCTCATGCCTGAAAGCCGGTGACGCATCGACAGTGCCTTGTTGCGCCAGTAAATGACGGAACTGTTCGCGAAGCGCGTCTCGCCGTTGGGCAATGGAGAGCGGAGTGGTAAAGGAATGGGAGACCGGTCTTCCTTCGATCACATCCTCCCAGGCCGTCAAGACGGCCGCCCAGTCATGGGACTGCGCCCAATGCTCACGGCCCAGTCGTCCAAGCTCCGCGCGGAACTCCGGGTGGCTCCGCAGCAACCGAACCGCGGCGGCGAATTGCGATAGGGGCAGCACCAGTCCTCCCGCATGCTCAGCCGCGGTCCCGCACTCCGGCGTCGCGAGCCAGGGGCGCCCGAGACTCATCGCCTCGAGCAGACACAACGGCGAGACTTCCGCATGCGAGGCCAACACGACGAGGTCGGCTGCTGCCAGCGCCGAAGCGACATCGAGGGAGTCCAGCCCCGCAAGCAGCCTGACATCCGGTCGGGCCGCAAGGCGGGCCTTCACGGCCTCGACATACTCGGTCTCATGTGTGTCATTGCCGATCATCACGAGTTGGATACCGGCCGGCAGGTTATCCAGCGCATCGAGCAATCCCGGATGATTCTTGACCTTGTAGAGATTGGCGAGGTGCACGATCAGGAACGTCTCGGGGGCAATCCCGTAGCGCTGCCTGAAATCGGCCTTGGGCGTCAGTGCCGGGGTGCCGTTCGGAATCACACAGGTTGGAATCTGACGTTCCCGAAAGAACTGTTCGTCGTAGCCATTGCCGCCGAACGTCACGACTGTGTTCACGCGTTGTCCCAGTTGAGACAACATGGTGCGCCCCTGCTCGCTCCCCTGCAATGAGTCGTCGATCTCTTTATTGATCGTGGGCTGGAGAATGAATCGCACAGGCCGCTCCTTGGGAATCGAGAGCGGGGCATAAAACATCAGATGCAGCGGTGCGCCCAGGAGAATACAGCAGCCGTAGCGCCCCGACTCGATCAAGCGTTTCACTTCCAGCATGGAATACGGGCTGGTGGTTTCAAAGTCGGCCGGGAACGTGAGATTGATGATGGGAATGCCCTGATGCGACGTCGCCGTGCGCTCGGTGAGCGTATAGGTCGCCACCTCGACGGCATGTCCGCGTGACTGCAAGCCGAGGGCGAGGCTTTCCGCCACCTTTTCGACACCGCCCACGGAGGGCCAGAAATACGGCGTGACAATGAGAATGGGCGCCCCATGACGACGCTGAGCTTGTGGTGCCGGGGACGCGGCATCCAGTACCTCCGGCTCGAGTGCCTTCCTGATCGTCGTCTCCCCCGCCCAACGCACCTCCTCGGGTGCCAACGGGTGATTGGCTACGGGCGTTCCGCTTCGCTTGGGATCGTAGGGTTGGCTTGCAGGCGGCGTGTGCTGGAAGAGGCGGGCGAAGATGTCCAGTTCGTTCAATCCGTACGCTCGCGCATCCTTTTCGTGGTCGGCCGATCGAGGCCCTTCGATGATTCCATGCGCGGCCCCGAGCAGCGCAAAGAGCGCCAGCAGGTCCCCTGTCGCTCGAAACTGATCGGCTTTCCGACGAATGTCCGAGGTCAGGGTATTCCACTGCCGGATGTCTTTCTCGTACATCGTCTTATAGCGGCGATAGATGGTTTCCGGTGTATACAGAGTCCCATGCCGGCCCATGACCTCCGGATGCAGCACCCACCGGACACCCCGTTGGGCCATTTGATCGAGCAGATCCATCTCACTCGCTTTGACATTCTGGAAGGCGAAGGGCTTCATGGCCGCCGTGCGATAGACCTTGATGCCCTGGATCCGGCAGGCGCGATCCTCATCGTAGAGATGAAAACAAATCATGCCGACGTCGGCCGGAGCCCGGCGCATTAGAGCGGTCATCCGCGACGCGGCATCGGGGTTGAGGATCATGTCCTCGTCGACCTGGATAAAGAACTCGGTTCGACAGTCTGCGATCATGCGTTGTGCCGCCGCACTGAAGGGGGCCACATTGCGGATGATCTCGACGTGAAAGGGCCCACCCTGCTGCGCTTCCACGGACTCCTTGCAAGCGGGATAGGCAGGGTCGCCGACTGTGAGGATAAAGATCGTCGTATCGACGTGGCTGGCGACTTCTGTATGGCGCGGTTCAATGGCTGGAACGGCTTGGCCGGAAACGCTCATGCGCCCTGACATTGTCCGGACAGAAGACAGCGCGTAGGCGGAACCAGTCTCTCGCTCACCGTACACAGGCTTGGTTCCCGACTGAATCCAGGCGAGTGTCTCCGCAAGTCGTCGTTCGCTGGTGTGATAGGTCTGCAGTTTGCGCTGTGCCTTACCGGCCAGTCTCGTCGCGAGTGCTTCATTGGTTAACAGGCGGTCCAAAACCTCCGCTAGTGATTCAGGACGGCTCGGCGAAAAATAGAGGATCTCCTCCCCGTCCACAAACAGCCCGTTGTTCATGGGATGCTCGGGCACGGCATACGACACGACCGG
>DAONAB010000099.1:0-9413 GCA_035400805.1 Nitrospira sp.
ATATCGGTCGTGTAAGCAACAGAGCTATGACGGTTCGGGGCCTGCGCGAGCAGGGATTGGGCGACCGGCCTTCGAACATTGAGCACGTAGTAACAAGGAGGAGCGCACCATGATCGGGCAAGGCGTTACCAATCGATTCCAGGATATGAAGACACGATCGAAGCTGCTCCTTAGCTTCGGTCTGGTGAGTTTCATCATCATGATCATGGCCAGCGTCGGTGTGTTCACCCTGCGGCAGCTCAGCGCCCAATCGCAAACCGTGTACGTGGATTACACGGTGCCGTTGGCCGAATTCGCGCAGATGGGAACGGCGCTCACCAAGCATCACCAGATCCTCCTGGATGTCGCCTCTGCCACCAAGCAAAGCGACTTCGCGCAAGAGGTCACGAAGCTCCCTCCGTTAAAAGCTGAAATCGACAAAGCGGTCAATAACTACAAGAGCACCAACTTGCGGGTGTCTCGATCAGGTCGCGACGAAATGAAGGACCTCACTCTGTTCGAGCCGGCGCTCAAAAGATATTTTCATGAGGCCGATGGCGCGCTCAGTGCCATGGCAGACAGCTTCGATCGCAATACGCTGACCGCAGCCCAGGCCGAGCAAATGCGCGCGCTCGGTGTTTTGGCCTTGACCGTCAATTTGACGCCTGCCTTCGAAAATGTCGTGAAGCGCCACAATGAGCAGATCAGCAGCATTGAAGCGGTGGCCAAAGACTTGAACGAGGACGCCCAGTCTCTGGCGGCCAACGGTACGTTTATTCTCGTGGCCGGTGGTTTAGGGGCCGTGGCCCTGGGATTGTTCGTTGGATATCTCTTCGCCAACTTCTTGTCGCGCAACATTACCCACATCGCCAATGTCGCGACACAGGCCGCCGGCGGCAACCTTCAAGCGCGTGCCAAGATTGAATCCCATGATGAGCTGGGGCAGATGGCCACGGCGTTTAACTCTATGCTCGATCGTATTACGGCTCTCGTGTCGACGGAGGAAGAGCGCGACCTGATGCAAAAGCGCCTGATGCAATTCCTCGTACTCGTCTCCGAAGTGGGTAAAGGAGACCTGACCCGCCGAGGCGAGGTGACGGCCGACATGTTCGGAAACCTTGCCGACGGTTTCAACCTCATGATCGCGCGATTCGGCCAGTTGTTGAAACAGGTGCGTGAAGCCGCCGACCGCGTCAACAAATCCGCTGGTACGCTCCGTGATTCAGCCGGACAGATGTCCGGAACGGCCCGCGCGCAAGCCGAAGAATCGGTGCGGACGCTGGGCGCGGTCGAACAGCTCGCCGCCGGTATGCGTCAGGTCGCCAGCACGGCCGGCGCGTCATCTGATTCTGCCAAGCAAGTGCTGTCAGCGACGGAACGCGGAAACGTGGCCGTGCAGGAAACAGTGCGCGACATGCAAAGCATTCGCTCCGCGGTGCAACGCATGTCCAAGCAGGTGAAGGGCCTCGGCGACCGTTCGCTCGAAATTTCCCAGATCGTGTCGACCATTCGTGATATCGCCAACCAGACGAACCTCCTCGCGCTCAACGCCGCCATCGAAGCGGCGGGCGCCGGCGAGGCCGGTGCGCGGTTCGCCGTCGTCGCCGACCAGGTGAGAAAGCTGGCGGAAAGTTCCACGCAAGCGACGCGCGAAATTGCGGACCTGGTCAAAGTGATTCAAACGGAAACGCAGGATGCAGTGGTCGCGATGGAACATGAAACACAGGCCGTAGAAGCGGGGTCCGCCTCGGCTCTCCGGACCGGTGACGTGTTCGCCGAAATTTCTGACATTGCGAAACGGTCTTCCGAACTGGCCCAGAATATCGCCAGCGCGGCGTCAGAGCAGACGTCGTCGACGGAAAAAGTCGGTCGCGCCATTAAGGAGTTCACCGGCGGCGCCGTGGCGACGCAGAAACAAACCGATTCCACGCGACTCACGATCGAGGATATGGCCAAGCTGGCCGAAGGCCTCAACTCCTCAGTCGCTCAGTTCAAGCTGGCGTAGCAGGATTCTAGAAGAGCGGTGCCCAGTCGCCGCTCGGATATGAAGTAGGGCTATGAGCGCTGATTTTGATCGCGACCAGCTGCTGGACATTTTCGTGGCCGAAGCCGGCGACGACATCGAACGATTCTGGAAGGCATTGCACCCGAAAGGGAAGGTGCGTCCCGAACCGGGTGAGGTCGCCGAATTTCATGCGGTCGGCCATAAGCTCAAAGGTGCGGCACTGCTGTACGGTTTTCCCGGTCTCGGGCAACTCGGCGCGTTACTCGAGGAGACGCTGGAACGTGTTCAGGAGATGTCTCCGAGTCAGTGGCCGGTCGCCTGTGAGACGATCCGGGATATCGTCGCATCCTTTCGTCAACAGGTGGCGAGAATCGGGCGGGGGGAAGGAGAGGATGCCTCTCTCGTCGGCGGATTCACGCAGCGCTGCGCGCAGTTCCTGCCGGCAGGGTCCGATGACGATTCCACACAATCTCTGATCACCTCAGCCGAACTGGCGGACGACTATCTTCTGCCCGTGATGGACCAAGAGGTTCTTTCGTACTTTGCTCCTGAGGCCGAAGAGTATTTCAATACGATTCACACACTGCTCCAGCGTTTGGAACAGGACCTGTCGGATGCCGAGACGATTCATCAATTGTATCGTGTCGCCCATACGCTCAAGGGCTCGGCTTATACGGTGGGATTCCAGGTCGTGGGTGATGTCGCGATGCCGATTGAAAGCTGCATGATCGCTGTTCGCGAGGGAACGGCTGTGATTGCGCCTCAATGGATTGCCACGATCCGGCATGCGGTGGACGTGATGCGATCGTTGATGGCGCGAGACACGCAGCAGCTGGCCCGGTTGCGACAGGACGTGCCCTGTATTATGGCGATGCTTCGTGAACTCGAGCAAGGCATCCCTCAGGTCCAAGAGGCTGAGGCGGCTTCTGCGCAAGCCCCAAGTGTTTCTGCTACGGAGCGGACCCCTCCCGTGGGTACGGCTGCAGACGTTGCATCTCAATACTCGGAGACCAATCCCTCAGCCGAATTGTCGGAAGCCTATCTCATTCCGATGCTGGATGCCGAAGTCATCTCCTATTTCGCTCCCGAGGCGCAGGAGTATATGGAGAGCCTCGAGACCGACTTGTTGCGAGTGGACAAGGATGCGGCCAACCCTGACATCATCCATCAACTGTTTCGCACGGCGCATACGTTGAAAGGGTCAGCCTATACCGTCGGGTTTCAATCTATCGGCGACCTCACACACCACATTGAAGATTTCATGGGCGCAGTTCGTGAGGGCCGTCTGAAGGTTCTTCCCGGCCATACGGACGTGCTCCTGCGCGCGATCGACGTCATTCGTGCCCTGATGCGGCGCGACCCCTCGATGCTCGCCCGCACGCGCCAGCGGTTTGCCGTTTCACTCCAGGAATTAAAGCGATTGGGTGACACCGGAACGACAGGGGCTATCGAGCCTGCCATTCCCTCACAGGCCGAAACCGTCGTTCCAGTTGATGTGCATGAACCTGAAACGGCTGAGTCGGTAAGTGCCGGCGGAGGAAAATCCGGAGAAGAGCGGGAAGTGATCCGGGTCAGCCGCGACCGGCTGGAACGCCTGCTCAATCTGGTCGGCGAACTGGTTATCGATCGCGGGCGGCTCGAACAACGGTTGCGCACGCTTGATCAGCTGGCGACGCAAGTGTTGGCCAATAAGAATCGACTCACCGACGCCGTCCGAACGTTCGAAGACAAGCACACCTTCTCGTTTCAGCCGTCTCCCGCGACCCAGGGAGAGTCCACGCCGGAAGCGTTTCCCGGCGTCAGCGACTTCGGCAGTCTGGAATTTGATAAGTACGATGACTTCAATATTCTGGCCCGTCGTATCAGCGAGGTATCAGCGGACATCAGCGAATCCATGTCGCAGTTGTCGGGCTCGATCCACCGCGCGCAGGACGACATGGGGTCCCTGCAGCAGTTGACGCTCGGCATGCGCGATGAAATTGCCCGTGCCCGTATGGTCCCGATCGGTACTCCGTTTACCCGGTTTCGTCGTGCGGCGCGTGAAATGGCGAGGGCTACTGGAAAAGACGTCAATCTGGTGACCTCCGGTGAACATACCGAAATCGATACCGGCGTCGTGGAGCGCTTGGTGGATCCGCTGGTGCATTTAGTCAGGAATGCCGTCTACCACGGTATTGAACCGGCGGCGGTCCGCCGGGTATTGGGCAAGCCGGCGGCAGGCACGATTTATCTGCATGCTGCGCATCGAGGCAACTCGGTCCTGATCGAAGTCGAAGACGACGGTGCGGGGCTCGACATCGCCAGAATCAAGGCCAAGGCCGTCAAGCTAGGGCTCGTCAGGCAGGATGTCGCTGAAACTCTGCCCGAAAGCGAAGTGATCAAGTTCATCTTCCTGCCAGGATTCTCCACCGCCGATGCCGTCGGCGATCAAGCCGGTCGTGGCGTCGGCATGGATGTGGTCAAGCGCGTCATTGAGACGATGAACGGCCATATCGAAGTCGAATCGGTGCGAGGGCAGGGCACCAAGTTTACCATGCATCTGCCTCTTACCCTGTTGATCGCCACGGCACTGCTTGTGCGGGTCGGGAAAGACCGCTATGCGATTCCTCTCCCGAGTGTGCGCGAAGTGACCATGTCGACGGCGTCAACGATCCAACAGATGGGTGACCGGCAGGTCGTGCAAATCGGTGACGAGGCGATTGAGGTCTATCCCCTCGCAAGCTTGATTCGACGCGAGGCCGGAATGACAGACGGAGTCTCCCCAGTTGTAATCGTGCGAACGTCGACGGGCGCGCTCGGCTGTGCAGTGGATGAATTGCTGGGCCGGCAGGAAATCGTCATTAAGTCGCTGGGTGGCCTGAAACCCTATGAGCGCTCCGTGTTCGGTGGTGCGACGATCGATCCGGAGGGACGTGTGGTGCTGGTCTTGGACGTGAGTCGCCTGACCACGCGCGAGTATCACGAAACCATGTCGGTCGCACAGGCTCCTGCTGTCCCTGCGCTCGAGGACGCGACGGGGCCCAACGACGCGCGACCGGATGCCCGCCCGCCGTTACCACTGCTGTTGATCGATGATTCCCTCAGCATCAGAAAGTTCGTGGGCCGCATGCTCGAAGCCGCCGGGTATACCGTGGAAACAGCGACAGACGGCGAAGAGGGCTGCCGGAAAGCCATGGTGCAGGCGTACCAGCTGATTATTACCGATCTCGAAATGCCCAAGTTGAACGGCTACGAGGTCATCCAGGCTCTTCGGGCAAGACCCCAAACGCATGCGACTCCGATTCTCGTGATGACGACGCGGGCAGGGGAGAAGCATCGCCAGATGGCGGTCAGTGTCGGCGCATCGGGCTATATCGCTAAACCGGTCGAAGAACGGGCCCTGATTCAAGAAGTACGCAAGTGGACCGGCGTTGAGGCGCGGGTCGGAAAATAACAAGGTTTTGCCGACTCCTGCCGTTGCTGGCAGAATGAAGGACACGTATGAGTCTTCGTGGACAACGGGTAGTCAGCATCTCGAGCGGGCAAGCGGTGAGATTTCTTGTCACGCTGATCGGTGGCTCCTCCGTAGCCTTTCCTGCGCAGTGGGTTCGCGGCATCGTTCTGCCTGCGTCCGCTGGTCCTGACGGGCGCGCCACGTGGGCCGGCATGGAATACGAACGAACGGATCTCTTTACTCGACTCAAACTCAAGTCCGAAGGTCTTTCTCCCGACACAAGACTGATTCTGTATGGCAACGAAGAACGGTCGCGGTCATTTGCGGTCGACAAAGTGCTCGGGCTGCTGGACGTCGAGCGGGCGCTGATTCGTCCCTTGCCCCCTCAGTTCCGAGGCAAGGAACGGGAGCGAATACTGGGATTCTTTGTCGTCCCTTCCTCCGTCGCGTTGATCGCGAATCCTTTTTGGGTACTCGACCTTCCGCACAGGCTGCACGCATTGGAGATGTTTGCGATCCGGATTGCAGAAGGCACGTCGGGAGACAACGATTCGCGGCTTCATTTACCGGTTGCCGGCCTCGATGAGCCGGTCGAGCCCTGTGAGTTAAGCGTCGAAGGTCATCATGCTACGTAGTCAGTTACGCCGGCAGTCAGACACGACGGCATCAGGCGCCATCGCCGCGCGAGTTCAAAGTATGGTGGTATTTTCAGTCGCTGGAAAACGACTGGCTGCCAGAACCGAAGAGATCGGCGGTGTGTTGCCGTGGCCTGGTACGATGCCGGTTCCCAGTGATACTCCGTTTGTGACCTCGCTGGTCCGGCATGAGGAGTCGTGCCTTCCGGTGTTCGATCTGGCGGCAAAATTCAAGTGTTCGGTGCGCGAAGAGGAATCGCTCTGCCTGATCGTCAAACATGTTGACGGTCCTCTGGCCATTTGCATCGATGCACAGGTGCCATCGATGCATGTGGTGCCACGCTCAGAAGTCCAGTATCAAAGCGGCCTCGATCCGGACATCGCCGGGTCCTGTGTCGCGGGTGACGAACAATTGCCACTCATCAACCTGGCGACTTTAGGGGTCGCATCACCGCGTCCAGCGTGATACAGCCGACATCGCGTAGAGGAATGACATGCCAAAAATCTTGATTGCCGATGACAGCATTGCGGTTCGCAAGGTGGCCGAACGACTTTTGACTGAGGCCGGAATGGGCGTCACGCTGGCAGCCAACGGATCAGAAGCCCTGGCGATGTTGGCCAAAGATCGTCCGGACCTGATCGTGTCCGATGTTATTATGCCTGACAAGAGCGGCTACGAAGTCTGCGCATTCATTCGCGGGCAAGCCGGTCTGGCCGATCTTCCCGTGTTGCTCATCAGCGGCATTGTCAATGACGAAGTGTCCAGACAGGCGGAGTCCTGCAAAGCCGATGGTGTCCTGAAGAAGCCGTTTCAGGGATCCTCCCTGAAGGATCGCGTGCTGGATCTACTCACGAAGCGTCCGCACAAGCCTGCGCCGGTTTCGGAACCGATTCATATGACGATAGCCGAGTCCCCGGTTACAGCCGAGGTCGCGTCAGCCCCCGTCTTATCGGTCCAGGAAGCGCTCCCACCAATCCCGCTGGTCCAGCGTGAGTGGCAACAAACGGCCGAACCGGTGGCAATTGTTCTGGACCAGACACCGGTTGAACCGGTAACGAGCGATGAAGGTCATCCGGAGAGCCTGCCAACCCTTCAGGCTGCTGAACCAAGCCTTGTGGTGCAGGCCGATGACCGGCACCAGTTGCTGCTGGTGGAGCGGGATGCCAGGATTGTCGAACTTGAAGCGCAGCTGGAAGCTGAGCGCCGGCACAGTGAAGAGGAACGTGAACAGCATCGGCAGATCGTGTCGGAGCATCGTGAGCAGATTGCAGCATGGTCCTCCAGAATGCAGGCGTATGAGCAGGACCTTGCAGAAGCACGGGCTCACCGGGATGCAATGACCCAGCAATTGGAAGACCTGACCAGCCAAGCGCATCGGCTGAGCGAGGTCGAGGCGGCTTTGATCGAAGAGCGGCACCGGGCCGAGCAGCTGGCGCAGCAGGCCGCCGAGGGCGTTCGTCTGGGGGCGCGCATCGTAGAATTGGAGGCCCATCTCGAAGCCGAGCGTGAAGCGGCCAACCAACTGGTCAGTCAGATTACCAGCCTTGAGCACGTCGAGGGCCGCGTGCGTGAGCTTGAACGAGTGCTGGCCAGCGAACGGGAAGAGGCGATGGCGCTGCGAAACGAACGGGCCCACTTGGAAAAGAGTGCGGCGATGGTGTCGACGCTAGAAGAGGCAGGCGAGAAAACTCGCGCCCAGGTGGCCGAACTTAAAGCGGCGCTCACTGCTGAGCGTGAGGCGGCGGCTACGCTGTTGGCGCAATACAAGCAGATGGAAGAGAAGGCTGCACGTGTGCAAGAACTGGAGCAGGAACTGAGTGTCGAGCAAGACCATTCCATGCAGCTGACGAAACGAGTGTCGGATGCCGAGTCGATGGCCGAACAGTCTACGCGACGATTTGAAGATCTCGCGCGAAAGCTGGGGGAGATCGCAGGCCTGGCGTCCCAACTCGGAAACGCAAAACGTTAGGAGGCCGTCACGCGTCCGGTAGCGGGCGGGTGCATAGGCCATAGGCAGGATGCCGCTGTGTCGACGGAACCAGAGCAAACCCAGGACGATTTTCAGAAAGAGCTCATTGAGCTGTTCGGGCAGGAAGCGCAGGAGTGGCTCGTGCAGATCCATGCGGCCCTGGTTGAACTTGAGAGCCTCCCGGATTCTGACCGGCACACGCAATTGATCGATGCAGTGGTGCGGGGCATTACGAGTCTGGGCGGTTCCGCAGCGACGGTGAGTCTGCCCGATGTCGAACGTGCGACGTTTGCACTCCTTCCGTTCATCGAGACGATCAAAGACCGCACAACGGCGACCAAACAGGACTTCAGCACGGTCCGGGAACATTTTCGGATCGTCATCGGGTCCGTGAAAGTGGCCACTGGAATCACCCTCGATATCGAGCCGTTGCCGGAGGCGGCGCCCGCGCCAGAACCGGTGCTGGAGTTTCTTCCTCTATTAAATGCACTGCATCAGCTGCAGGATGAATTGGCCGTGCAAGGTGGCATGTCCCGCAGTATCATTCCGCAGGTGCTGCATCGTTTGGAGCAGGAGGCGCGGCAAGGAGCCGGTCAGATTCAGGCCGCAAAGTATCAGGAACTACTCGCGACGATTCATCAGACGGATGCGCAATATCTGGGCTCGCTCCGACAGGACTTGCCCGGCCTTGCGCTCCACCTCAGCCGGCTTCGAGCCGGAGGACTTGCAGTCCTGACCTCTGACTCCGGATTCGACGGCCCGATGCAGATGGTTGCCGGCTTGCAGGATATCGCCAAGCAGACCAATGCCGCGCCGCTCGTGACGTTTCTGACCGGCCTGCAGAATTTCCTCACGTTGGTCGTCCAACGCCGCATCGACATCGCGGCTCATCGGCTCCAATCGGTTGAGACGCGTATTCTGGCTGTCGCCAGCATGGTTGAAGAATGGATCGCGGACGGGCAAAAAGAGTTGGACATGATGAGCCGGCTCGCCCTCTCGACGTAAGGGTGTCAGCGCCACCCGCGGTCCGGTGCAGACGGTCCGCAGCCGCCCGGTCGATTTCCTGGATCATGCTCACCCGGTGTTCGATGTCGCAATAGCCATGAATCTGTCCGAGTAAGATTGGTGCCATCGCTGATCGCGACGGTTGGATAGGTTCAGCGATCCAGCGGGCAAGGGGTGAGGGAAATAGTCAGAATGGAGCAGAATTACTACCGGCAGGGCGAGGAGATACTGGGCAAACTCGCTGCCTCCGTTCAACGGCAAGACGCCGTGGACCTCACCGCGCTCACGCAGTTGGCTGATGCGATCGTCGAATCCGTACAGGGGAGCGACCAGCTGGTTGTCGAAGCGCTCTCCAGTCCTGCCGGGCCTCCGCTGGTGACCAACCT
>DAONAB010000100.1:0-2660 GCA_035400805.1 Nitrospira sp.
GCCATGGACTTCAGCTGTTCCCACACGTTCTTGTCCGCAGGATAGAACTTGAGGTTCTTCCCTGGGTGCACTCGCTGCCACCACAGGCCGCTCTCGGCGTTGCCACCGAACACGGCAATGTTGAGCCAGACCGCTTCATCGTATGGATCTAGAATGATGACACGCCCCTGCAGCGTAGTGGGCTTGCTCAGATCTCCCCACTCGAATCGCTCCTGGAACGCCTCGATGGCCAGCGCAGTGGAGGCAAAACCCACCACCAAAGCCACGGCAGCCATAAAGGTCCACCCCTGCTTTTGAAGCTTCATAATCACATCCTCCTTAAAGAAGACAAAAAAGTCTCAAGAATGTCGCCTCGCGTATAAATTCTATTTCAAGACCTTGAATCCAGTAATGGTCCGACCATCAAGAGTTACTTCCATCGCCACAAGCTCCTGCGATGCCTTGATGATTTGATCCATCAAACTCTTATCCTTAACAGACAAACGAACGGTGGTTTGCGCGTGGTGCCAGCCGGCGTAAGGATTGTTCTTGTCCGTACCTCCGGTAAAGCCCCAGCCGCAGCAGGTAAACAAAGGATCTGGCGGCTTCACATCCATGGATGTTGAAGACCGACCGCCCCCTTCACCGGAAGCCGGATCACCGGTGTTCCAGTACTGGATGCCGAAGAGCAATTCGGTATCAGGATTGTCTGCCCATTGCGACCACACCCGACCCTTCAAGGTATTGGTGGTCTCACCCTTAAAAAACTTTCCGCTGCCCGTGGTGACTTCGCTCGGTCCGCCCCCGGCTGGAGCATCCGCCGCCAACGTAACACCGGCGGTCAACAAGCCGACAACGGAGGAGACTGCAAGTGCGGCTAGAATTCCGACCCTATTCATAACCCTACCCTCCTTGGAAAAATGATGACCAGAGAACCGTTGAATCACAGTATCCAAAAAAAGAGTGCAAGAAAACAAAAAAATTCAGAGAACGCGCTAGCAGGAGGAAGTGCGACAGACACCCCCTTTCACTCTGCTTACCTTCCCCTGTAATGCAGTCGAAATAAATTCGAACGTATAGGATGAAAACGCGGCCATGGTACTTAAATCCACCAAACGTGTCAAGAAAATGTTTTCCGGATCTTGTCTACCCATCCACATCATGAAACTTCCACCTGTTCAATCAGTTAGCCTGATTGAACCACCTCAACCGGCCCTTCCCTTTCAACTCTGCTGCTCCGCCGACGTACGAGATACCGAACGCGTGATCGATTATGACGCAAACGACTGAAGACTGTTAGCTGGAATTGGCCCGAGCGCCGTGATGGCAAGACAGCGTTGATCTAACAAGGTTTGCGCCACACGATAGACCTGATCGGTGGTGACACGGTCAATTTCCCCGATCATCTGCTCGAGAGAGACATGACTCCCTTGCGTCAATTCATCCTTCGCCAGTTTACTCATCCGGCTATGCGAACTTTCCAAGCTGAGCATGAGACTGCCCTTCATTTGGTTCTTCACGCGGGCCAGATCTTTTGCATCGATGCCCTTGCTGCGGAGCTTCTTCAGCTCGCGACACACCACCTCGACGACACGCTCCACCTCTTTGGGGCGTGTGCCGGCGTATACAGTCGTCATCCCACCGTCTGAGTAGGTGGAGAGGAACGAGTAAATCGAATACACGAGACCGCGCTTTTCTCTCACTTCCTGAAACAGGCGCGAACTGACGCTGCCGCCCAACACGCCATTGAGCGCATGGGCCGCATACCGGTCCTTGTGCCCGGCACCCAAACCTTGCAGCCCTAGACAGAGATGCACCTGTTCAAGGGCTTTACGCCTCACCAGCACTCCTCCAGAGACCTCAGGAGGCCGCCGGGTTTGCTTGACCGCAACACCTTTGTGCGCGGCCGAGAAGTACCGGGCCAGGAGTTGTTCAAGGCGCTTCCAGGTGAAGTTTCCGGCGACGGCCACGACAGTGCGCTCGGGGTCGTAGTGCGAACTGACATAGGACACCAGGTCCTTCCGTCCCAACGCTTGAATTCTCGGAGCTTGCCCCAGGATAGGCCGTCCCAATGGATGACTGCCTAGGGTATGCTTCATGTGAAGTTCTTGAACGAGATCCTCGGGATCATCCTGGACCATCCGGATCTCTTCCAGCACCACTTGCTTCTCTTTTTCGACTTCCTTGGACTCAAACCGCGAACGGTAGAACAGGTCGGAGAGAAGCTCCAGCGCCGCCTCCAATTGCTGATCGAGCACTTTCACATAAAAGGTCGTCGTTTCGCGAGTCGTGAAGGCATTCATCTCACCGCCCAGCGCATCGATTTCACGAGAGATCTGCGTGGCCGATCGGCTTCGCGTCCCCTTGAAAAACATATGCTCCAGGAAGTGAGACAGCCCTTCCTCTCCCGGTTGCTCATCGCGGGATCCGACATTGACCCAAATCCCGATCGTGACGGATTTTAACGTCGGGAGCAATTCGGCCACGACCCGCAACTTGTTCTCGAGAACGATCTTGCGATACACGATCAATTATCCTGCGGGAGTCGGTTCGGTTGCGGGAGAGCCCGCAGGTGCCGGCATCGCTTCTTTGCGGCTCAATCGAATTTTCCCCTGCTTATCGATTTCCAGCACTTTCACCTGGATCTGGTCACCTTCCTTGACCTCATCGGTGACCGCCTT
>DAONAB010000100.1:2760-9214 GCA_035400805.1 Nitrospira sp.
ATCATTTTTCCGCCCGGGCCGATGACGTCCCGGATCTTGTCCTGCTTGATCTTCATCGGGAATATGCGTGGAGCGAAAGCAGACAACTTGGTCCGCGGAGCCGTTAACGCCTGCGCCATGCATCCAAGAATATGCAACCTGCCGGCCTTGGCTTGTGCCAGCGCTTCACGCATTAACGCGGCATCAATGCCCCCGATCTTGATATCCATCTGCAGCGCGGTGACGCCATTCTTCGTCCCTGTCACCTTGAAATCCATATCGCCCAAATGATCTTCCAGCCCAAGGATGTCGGAGAGGACCAATACCTGATCACCTTCCTTAATCAGTCCCATCGCAATGCCCGCCACCGGTTCCTTGATCGGAACCCCCGCGTCCAGCAAAGCCAGCGTGCCGCCACAGACCGTGGCCATGGAGGAGGACCCGTTGGATTCCAGAATTTCGGACACAATCCGAACCGTGTAGGGGAACTTATCCTTGCCGGGGATAATTGACTTCAATGCGCGCTCTGCCAATGCCCCATGCCCGACTTCACGGCGCCCAGGAGATCGCAACGGCCTCGCCTCGCCGACACTGAAGGGCGGGAAATTGTAGTGCAACATGAAGGTGCGCATGTACTCGCCCTCCAGGGCATCGATGCGCTGTTCGTCGTCGGTCGTTCCCAACGTCACCACCGCCAAACTCTGCGTTTCTCCGCGGGTAAATACCGCAGAGCCGTGCGCGCGTGGCAACACACTCACTTCGCACGTGATTGGCCGAATGTCCGACGGGCCGCGCCCATCGGCACGCACCCGCTTTTCGAGAATCATGTTGCGAACTTCGGTGTACTCCAACCCGTGGAAAATGATTTTGACATGCCGGTCCCGGTTGGGCTCGTCCGATTTGAGCGCGACCAGCGTCTCCGCCAACACCTGATCCAATCGTTCCTGCCGAGCACTCTTATTAGGAATCAGAATGGCTTCCCGAATCGGTCCGGCTACCAGATTGCGGACCTGTTCGGACAGCGCGGCATCGATCGCTTCCTGCTTCACCACCCGTTTCGGCTTACCGGCCAGGGTGCGGAGCTCTTCGATCTTCGCCACGATTTTCTTGATCTCGCTGTGCGCTAACTCGATCGCCTCAAGCATGGTCGCTTCGGGCAGTTCATTGGCCCCTGCCTCAACCATCATGACGGCATCGGCAGTTCCCGCGACCACGAGATGCAGGTCGCTGGTCTCCAGCGTTTCCAAATCTGGATTGACAACGAACTGTCCGTTGACACGTCCGATCTTCACACCGGCAATCGGGCCATTAAACGGAATGGACGAGATCGCCAACGCAGCGGACGCCGCAGTGATCGCAATCACATCGGAGACACCGGTCTTATCGGCCGACAGGACGGAGGTGATGACTTGGGTTTCGAAATAGTAGCCTTCGGGGAAAAGAGGACGAAGCGGACGATCGATCAATCGGCTGGTGAGCACTTCACGCTCGGAAGGTCGTCCTTCCCGCTTGAAATACCCGCCGGGGATCTTGCCCGCCGCGTAGGTCTTTTCCTGGTAATCGACCGTCAGGGGAAGAAAGTCCACTCCGGGCTTCGCGTTTTGTGAGGCCACGGCCGTCGCGAGGATCACCGTGTCGCCATACGTGGCCCAAATCGCGCCATCGGCCTGCTTGGCGATACGACCGGTTTCCAGCGTCAAGCGGCGACCCGCCAGCTCGATGTCGATAACATGTTTCATCTATGGTCTCCTCCGGTTAAATCCCACAGATGCCCACAGAGATAAGCTCAATTCGGATGCAGAGCCTGCGCAGGCCCGTGCGGTTGAACTTGTTTCAGTGTTCACCTGCGGGGACAATAGTTCGGCCGCCACACAAGTGGCGGCCGATTTGATCACCCGACTACTTACGAATACCCAAACGTTCGATGACAGCGCGGTACCGGCTTTCCTCAACGTGCCGGAGATAATCCAGCAAGCGGCGACGGCGGCCGACCAACGTCAACAATCCGCGCCGGGAATGGTGGTCCTTCTTGTGCATTTTGAAATGTTCGGTCAGATACGTGATCCGGTTCGTCAGAATGGCGATTTGCACTTCCGGAGAGCCGGTATCCTTGTCATGCTGCTGAAAACTCTTCATCAACTCCGTTTTCACTTCTTTTACCAGTGCCATACGTCTCTACTCCTCTATTGAGTTCGCGATACTACCACCCTGTGATTCATCCGTGACCAATACCTTTGACACAGCAATTGACTGCCCATCCACCGTTCGTGACTGAACATCCAGTCCGGCTGGCATGATGCCGATCGCTAACAATCGTCCAGCGTTGTCCTTGATACGGATCGCTCGGCCCGATCCTTCCGAAAGAATTGTCGGCAGCCCCTGCCAACTCAACACATCGGCAGTGGGAACCGGCATGCCATGTAGGACCCTCCGCGCCGTCTCCCCACCGACAATGCAGACAGGAAGCCCGAGCAGCGCCTCATCCAGCGTTAACATCGCTCCAATCAGCGCCCCTTGTGCCAAGCGCGCCTCGACCTCGTCCACGGTCAAGGCCTGCTCCACCATCAGCGGCCCGCAGCGCTCGCGCACCAACGTCGCCATATGCCCGCCGACCCCGAGTTTCTCTCCGATATCTGCACAGAGCGTCCTGATATAGGTTCCCTTTGAACAGACCACACGGAGCATCACATCCGGAAGCTGAATGCTGACCACTTCCAAACGAAACACCGTAACTTCACGAGCCTGGCGAGCCACATCTTTGCCGGCTCTCGCAGACTTATAGAGAGGAACCCCTCCCACCTTCACTGCCGAGTACATGGGAGGAACCTGCTGGATACGACCCTCAAAGCCGGCAACAATTTCTCTGATACGAGTGTCGGTCAAGGCCGAAATAGGCGAGCGCTGGAGCACCGTTCCCGTGGCATCTTGCGTATCGGTCGTTTCACCCAATCGCAGTCCGGCCAAATACGTCTTGTCCCACTCAAGCAAATATTCAGCAATGCGCGTGCCTCGGCCGACAAGCAATGGCAGGACCCCGGTGGCCGCAGGATCTAGAGTGCCCGCATGACCCAGCTTCATCCCGCGCAATTTCCCCCGAATGCGGGCGACCACATCGTGTGACGTCCATCCGGCTTCCTTGCGGACATTCAACACGCCGTCTTGAAGCATCGGAGCTGTGGGGGATTCCATCGACGCGATCATAGTCATCGGCTAGACATCGGCGCGAGGTGATTCGGTGAGTCTGTCTTCCTTGGTCTCATCCTGGTGCAACCCATCCAACAGCGCGAGGACCCGATCAGCCCGCGGCCCGCTGACATCTTTCATGAAGATTAATTCCGGCAGATACCGAAGCGCCAGACGCCGCCCGAGTTCCGCCCGGACAAACCCACTCGCTTTCGCCAGCCCATCAAAAACCAGCCGTTCGTCTTTGTTCTGCTCCATGGTGGTGACAAAGACGCGCGCAATGCGCAGATCTTTGGTTAACTCCACATCGGTCACCGTCACAGAACGCACACGCGGATCTTTGATCTTCCGCATCAAAATGTCCGCTACTTCCATGCGGATCTGATCTGCCACCCGTTCGGCGCGGCTATACGTCGATTTGGTCATGACGTGGCCTTACAACAACTCGATCCGAGAGCGGAGCAGCTGAATCGTCGGCACCCCCTGAATCAAATTCACAGCTTGGTCCAGTACCTGGTTGACGTGAGCGGACTCATTCGCCACGCACGCCAACCCTAAAATCGCCTTCTGCCACAACTCTTGATCCCCCACTTCAGCCACCGACACATTGAACTTATCCCGCAAACGACTTTTCAAACTTTGCAACACCTGCCGTTTCTCTTTTAATGAATGTCCATCGGGGATGAACAATTCGACCGTACAAAGCCCAACGATCATGCCCGATGAGTTTGCGGGGAAGAGCCGCGGTGTGCCGATTCGAGCTTGGCCGCAACCTTGTCGATGGCAAAAGCCTCTATGATGTCTCCTGCTTTGAGGTCGTTGAAATTCTCAACAGTGATACCGCATTCATAGCCCTGCTGGACTTCACGCACATCATCCTTGAACCGCCTGAGGGAGCCCAGCTTGCCTTCGTAGACCACCACACTATCCCGAATCACACGTACACCGACGCTGGCTCTGGAGATGACCCCGTCCACCACGTAGCACCCGGCCACCAGCCCGGCTTTGGGGATCGTGAACATCTGCCGCACTTCGGCACGGCCGAGAATCCGCTCCTTGAGCGTAGGCTCGAGCAAGCCTTCCATGGCAGCTCGAATATCGTTCAGCGCGTCATAAATGATGCTGTACAGACGGACATCCACACCCTCACGCTCCGCCAGCGCCGCGGCTTTCGGCTCGGGACGGATGTTGAATCCGATCACAATCGCCTTCGATGCAGCGGCCAGCAGAATATCGGTTTCGGTAATCCCTCCGACCCCGGTGTGCATGACCCGCAATTTAACCGCTCCGGCCGGCATTTTTTCGACGGCGGCCGCCAGGGCCTCTGAGGAGCCCTGCACATCCGCCTTGATGACGATAGGCAGCTCTTTGACATTGCCCTCTTGGATCTTGGCAAATAAATCGTCCAGGCTGACTTTCGCCGGGCCCGCCAAATCGGCAGCCCGCTGCTTCATGGCTCGTTCCTGCGCGATCTCGCGGGCGACGCGCTCATCCTTCACAATGGTGAAGGCATCACCGGCAGACGGCACTCCCGGCAAGCCAATCACTTCGACCGGCACCGATGGCCCTGCTTCCGTAGTTTTCTTTCCCGTATCGGTGAGTAACGCACGAACACGGCCGCTGAAATTGCCGACCACAAATGCGTCGCCTACATGCAGAGTCCCGCTTTGCACCAGAACCGTCGCGATCGGACCACGCCCGCGGTCCAGCTTGGCCTCGATCACCAGACCCTTCGCCATGCGCGAGGGATCCGCTTTTAGCTCCAGGACTTCCGCCTGCAGGAGAATCATTTCGAGGAGTTGCTCGAGACCGGTCCGCTGCTTCGCGGAAACCTCCACCATGATCGTGTCACCGCCCCACGATTCGGCCACCAACCCATGCTCGGTCAGGGCGTTTTTCACTCGATCGACATTGGCTCCCGGCTTATCGACTTTATTGATGGCGACGATCAGCGGCACTCCCGCAGCCTTGGCGTGATGAATCGCCTCGACCGTCTGCGGCATGACACCATCGTCTGCGGCAACCACCAAAATGACGATATCCGTCGCCTTCGCACCCCGGGCACGCATCGCCGTGAACGCTTCGTGACCAGGGGTATCGAGGAACGTGACCTGTTTGCCGTGAACTCCGACGATATAGGCACCGATATGCTGAGTAATCCCTCCGGCTTCACCTTCGGCCACCTTTGTTGAACGAATCGCATCCAACAAGGACGTTTTTCCGTGATCGACATGGCCCATGATCGTGACGACCGGGGGCCGCGACACTGCGTGCTCTTCACCAGATGATTGCGCTGCTTCTTCCAGCAGGGCTTCGCCCACCTTCTCCGTCGACACTTCCACCCGGGCGCCATACTCTTCGGCAATCAACGACGCCGCTTCGAGATTGATCGATTGGTTGAAGGTGACCATCTGCCCCATATCCATCAGCTTCCGGACCACGTCCGCCGGCCGCTGACCGATGAGTTCCGCAAACTCCTTGACGCTGACTCCTGCGGTCAATTTCACGCTTTTCTTTCTCGGCTTGGTGATTTCCGTTGGCGAGGCATGGTGAATATGTTTGGAACGGTCTTCACGCCGCTGCACCGGGATCGCCCGCAAATCTCCCCACCGAGTGGCGTCGTTCTTAAACTTGGCTTCGTCTTCTTCCCGGGTGCGAGGAGCCTTCTTGGCTTTTTTCAATTTCTCACGCGCGGCCGCCTCGCTTTCCAATGCCTCCGCGGCGGGACTTTTCTTCTTGATTGCCGCGAGGGGATCCGCAGGGGGAGTCGTGACCACGGCAGGCTGAGGTGGCTTGATCGTGGCATCCTCGGAAGTCACAACGACAGGCGGCTTCGACTCGGCTTCTTCAGCCGGTGCAGGCTCGACCGGAGCGACCTCACTGACTTCTGCACCGAGCAGAGGCTCGGGAGCCACGGCACCGGATTCCGGCACTGCAGGAGCAGCCGATGCAAACACGGCTTCTGCTGCGGCTAGGGACGCACCCGCATCCTCTGTGCCCTCTTCGCGTTTTTTCTTGATGAGAATGCGTTTCTTGTCGGGCTTCGGAGGCTCTTCATGCGCGACTACGTGCAAGCCACCGGACTCTTTCGGCAAACGAACCATTTTTTTCGCCTCATGCCCGGAAGAAGACGGCTCACCGGGGCGCGCCTTCGAGGCAAGCTTTTCGAGCGCCAGGCGGACAGAATCGTCATCCAGGGCGCTGCTGTGGGACGCCACCGGAATCCCGAGCCGCTTTAGTTCAGGAATCAGCTCCCGATTTTCCATCCCCAGCTGCTTTGCTAATTCGTACA
>DAONAB010000101.1:0-9211 GCA_035400805.1 Nitrospira sp.
AAAGAGCGATTCCCCAACATCGGCGATGACCAGCGTTTTCTCCTGCAGGACCGTATCCAGGTGCCGGAAGACTCCGTGCAGACTGACCGAGGCTTCCGCCGGAGGCATCGGGTCTTCGGGGATACGCGGCGCGGGCAGCTGCGGTTTGGGAAATGAAGGCAGCGGCGCACTGGCGAGTCCTTTGACGAAATCCTCGAAGAGGATGGAATCGTATCGATGGTGCTTGATGGCGACGCGATCCGCGGTGGCGTGGATGGTATGGCCGTCGGAAAACAGGGCGCTGCGGGCGTCCAGATCTTCCACATCAGACAGGATCGAACCGAGGATGAGCAGGCAATCCGTTTGGTTCACGAATTCCTTCACCTCGTCACGGGCGACCAAGCCGCTGTAGACGCCGACGTAGAGCGGATGGTCTTCACGGATAATGGATTTCCCGAGGAGGGTGGAGGCGATCGGCACGTTCAACCGTTCGACGAGTTTCGTCAACTCGTCGTGGAGTCCGAATCGGCCCACTTCAGCGCCGGCTAAAATCACCGGGCGTTTGGCCGATTTCAACATTGCGCGCACCTCGGCCAGGGCTTCGCTTAAGGCGGCCTTGTCGGTCGATTCGTTCATCATGCTGGTTGGATGAGAGCTGTGGGCCAGCGGCACATGCACCATGTCGCGCGGAATTTCGAGATAGATCGGGCGTCGATAGCGCAGCAGGGCCGCAAAGGCACGATCCATTTCACGCTCGGCCGTCAGCGGATCTTCCAGGCTCACAGCCGCCACCGTCATTTTTTCAAACACCTCACGCTGGGTCGAGAACTCGCGCACCATGTGATGCAGATACGGGTTGCGCGCGCGCTCCGACAGTCCGGGTGATCCCGTCAGCAACACCACGGGTGATCGTTCCGCATAGGCGCAGGCAATGGCATTGACCGTGTTGAGTCCCCCGACACAATAGGTGACGCACAGGGCGCCGATGCCGTTGATTCGGGCATAGGCGTCGGCCGCGAATCCGGCGCAATCTTCTCGCGTGGTGGCCACATGCTGAATCGGCGAAGACTCCATCAACTTATAGAGGCCCAGTACGTAGTCGCCGGGAATGCCGAACATATGGCGAATGCCCAGGCGATGCAGCCGATCCAAAACTGCCGTGCCGATCGTGTGTGTCGTCATAAGTTCCGCCGCTCCTTGAGTGGGTGGCGAGTTGTGCACGCCCTTCTCGCAGCAAACCATAGGCATCAGGGAAGGTCAAGCGCGCGAACAATCACCACGCCGGTTGCTTCGTGCCGTGATTTCAGGCACCCTCGTGAACCATTTGCATTGCGCCGGCACCATGACATTCATCACCCGCACCCTGGATACACTACTATTATGACACAGCCTCCGACCGATTCCAGCGCGAGAGTCCGCCTGACTGCCGAGCGAGCCGGACCTCGTTACTACGGCCATCTCTGGGTATTCGATAACAATGTGGCCGAGGTCCTCGGCACTCCGGCAGCCGGAGATCTTGTCGATGTGTACACCCATCAAAAACGATTTTTCGGACGCGGGTTGTTCAACCCCCATTCGAAGATTCGCATTCGGCTCCTGACCTTTCAGGAAGAACCGATCGATGAAGCGTTTTTTGCCGGGCGACTTCGTGCTGCCGCCGGGCTTCGGCGCACCGTCACACCCCATGCCAATGCCTGTCGGCTGGTCCATGGCGAGAGTGATCTTCTGCCGGGTCTCGTGGTGGACCGGTTCGCCGATGTGGCGGTCATGCAGGCTCTGGGGTATGGCATGGACCTGCGCAAGGAGTTATTGGGCGACCTCCTGGTGCGAGAGGGGGGAGTGAAGACGGTCTACCTGCGCAACGATGCGAAAAGCCGGACGCTGGAAGGCTTGCCGTTGTCGAAGGGCTTCCTGCGCGGCGAGGGGCCGACGACGGTGCAGATCCACGAGGGGAACGCCCAGTTTACGGTCGACATTGCGGAGGGACAAAAAACCGGATGGTTCTGCGATCAACGGGAGAACCGGCTGGCGGCGGCGGCCTATGCCAAAGGCCAACGCGTCTTGGAAGCCTTTTGCCACACCGGCGCTTTTGGTGTGCAAGCCGCATTGGCGGGGGCGCAATCGGTTGAGGGGCTGGATGTGAGTGCGGCGGCAGTGGCCTTGGCCCAAGCGCATGCAGAGCAGAACCGTGTGGCCTCCATCTGCACCTATCGCCAGGCGGATGCCTTCGATGAACTGCGTGTCCTTGAACGAAGCCAGGAGCGATATGGTCTGGTCATTCTCGACCCACCCGCCTTCGCCCGTAGTAAGAAGGCCGTGCCCCACGCGCTGGCCGGATACAAAGACGTCAATCTGCGAGGCCTGCGGCTTCTTCAGCCGGGGGGCGTGCTGGTGAGTTGTTCCTGTTCGCAACCGGTGAGCGACGACGATTTCTGGATGATGCTTCAGTCGGCGGCGCGGGATGCCAATCGCCAGATCCGTTTGCTCGAACAGCGCGGGCAGGGGCCGGACCATCCGGTGCTCGCCGGGATGCCGGAGACGCGCTATCTGAAATGTTTCATTGTGCAGGTCTTCTGAGGCGATGATGCGCGAGCATGATCGGCCCGCAGAGCCTGTGGATGCGCCGCTTGTGCCTGCCTCCGTGTCGCTGCCGGAAATCACGCCGAAGGCCGTCGTCCTCTCGATCCTGCTGGCTGCCGTCCTGGCCGGCGCCAACGCCTACCTGGGTCTGTTTGCGGGGATGACCGTTTCCGCTTCCATTCCAGCCGCTGTTGTGTCGATGGCGGTGCTGCGCCTCTTTCGTGAATCCAACATTCTGGGAAACAATATCGTGCAAACTGCCGCCTCCTCGGGTGAAGCGCTGGCGGCGGGAGTGATTTTTACGATTCCGGGATTGGTCCTCATCGGCTACTGGACCACCTTTGACTATTGGCAGACCTTTACCGTGTCGCTAGTGGGAGGGATTCTCGGGGTACTGTTCACGATCCCGTTGCGCCGGGCGTTGATTATTCATGCGCGGCTGCGTTTTCCCGAGGGCGTCGCCACGGCCGAGGTGTTGAAGATCGGTGCCACCTCAGGTGGACCTGCCGGGGGCCGGGTTCGTTTGTTATTAGGCGCGTCGGCTTTGGGCGGCGGATTGAAGTTTGCCGAAGGTGGTTTCAAGCTCTGGAGCGAATCCTTGGAAGGGGTGCTCGAGTTGGGCCGTGTGACCTTCTATGGAGGACTCAATCTTTCGCCGGCGCTCGTCGCGGTCGGGTACATCATCGGACTCCATACGGCGCTGGTGGTCTTTGTTGGTGGGGCGATCGGCTGGCTGGTGCTCTTGCCGTTGTACCAAGCCCTGCTGGAAACGCCGGCCGGCGTGACGGGTGTGGCGGCCGCGAAGCTTATCTGGAGCGGGCAGATCCGCTACATCGGTATCGGCGCTATGCTGGTCGGTGGAGTCTGGACGCTGATTCAGGTGCGAGGGCCGATCCTGCACAGTCTTCGGCAGCTGGTCGTCCTGTACGTCGCTCGTCGGGACGAGGGGGGCGGGTCTGCGCTGCTGCGGACTGAGCGTGATGCGGGTGTGGTCTGGCTCGTCGGTTTGACGGTGGCTTCGCTGATTCCCATGCTGGTCCTGTACCGTCATTTATTGGATGACAACGTCGTTGCCGGCGCAGGATTAACCGTGCTGATGGTGGTGACGGCGTTTCTCTTTTCTGCTGTGGCCGGTTATATGGCGGGGCTGGTCGGCAGTTCGAGTAATCCGGTGTCGGGCGTCACGATCGCCACGATCATGCTCGCGGCGCTGCTTCTCCTCGGTATCCTGGGACGTGAACATCCGGCCGGTCCGGCTGCTGCCCTGCTGGTGGGGGCGGTCGTCTGCTGCGCCGCAGCCATGGGCGGCGACAATCTGCAGGATTTAAAAACCGGACATCTGGTCGGCGCGACACCCTGGAAGCAGCAGGTGATGCAGGTCATCGGGGTAGCGACCGGAGCGGTGGTAATTGTGCCGGTGCTCTCATTGCTGCAGGCGAAATACGGGATCGGCGTGGCGACCGCCGCACAGCCCCATCCGCTGAGTGCGCCGCAGGCGACTCTGATGGCCAATCTTGCCACGGGAGTGTTCGGCGGGTCATTGCCCTGGCACTTAGTCGGTGTCGGGATGGCGCTCGGTGTGGCGATTGTCGGAGTGGACCAGCGGCAGGCGCGACGTCAGGCTCAGCTTCGATTTCCAGTCTTGGCCGTGGCGCTGGGTATGTACTTGCCGCTGAAATTATCGGCGGCGATCTTGCTTGGCGGATTGTTGGCCGAGTATGTGCGGAGGGGGAGACCGGCCTCTAAGACTTCGACGGATGATCAAGGGCTTCTTTGTGCTGCCGGGCTTGTGACTGGTGAAGCGATGGTCGGGATTCTGCTGGCACTTCCGATTGCGTTGAGTAGTGTTTGGCCCTCGTTGGCGGGAGATCCCTTCCAGCTGTTTGCCGATCCGCCGTTAGGAGGCTGGCCGGGGCTTCTCGCCCTGTCGTTGGTCGGCCTGTTTCTGGTACGAGCGGGGCAAGCCAAGGGCCGTGCCGAGCATGATCACGCCAGCCGGTAGAAGGACATGAAGAAGAACGCGATGGGTGTGGAATGAGGAGCGGGAGTTAGTCGCTGGGTGGTTCAAAATGGCCCGGCGGACGGGATTGCCAGGGAACCGTGGCCTGTTTGGATTGTTTCACCAGGCTTCGCAGGCTGACTTCGGCGGCGCGAAGCAGTTTCGGCTCCCCGCTTTGCATGAGCGCTGCAAGTAGCACGAACAGCGTTCGATCATGCCCGGCTGCCAGGAGTAGCCTCTCCAGCACAGGATCTGCTCCGGTCAACGTCGACAGAGGCGCCGGTTCCTCATCGTCGTCTTTGCAGAGCAGGTCGAATTCTGTCGGATGAATGAAGAGCCAGGGAAGGGGAATTTTCAGCGCATCGGCTACGGCTTCCAGGGTCGAGGCATTGGGATCGTGCTGTTCCGATTCCAACAATTCTAAGAAATTCTGGTCGATTCCGGCTCGTTGTGCAAAGGCCTGCTCGGAACATTTTTGAGACAGTCGCCAGGCGCGAACCAGGGTTCCGATGTGTGGCATGGGGCCGATCATACTGCATCCCTTTTGGGCACTGCAACGTGCCTTTTTCAGAGGTTGTCCCATACTTGTCTGCAACATCAATACGTTACGTTCCATTCTCCTAGGTAGAACAAAGGCATCAAAATCGGGTAGAATGGGCCGTTCGTATTGATATCCCCAGCGAGGAGGATCAGCCGATGTTAGGAACCGACATTCGCGGCATTATGGCCGAAGAGGAAGAAGTCCAGCGGCGGCAGGAAGCCCTGCAGTCGTTGATGTCGATGCGCGAGAGGCTGTTGCGTGAATCCTTGGAAGCGCGGATCAAGCGGGCACGTGGAACGGGAGATTGGACGAACCTGTCTCCCGCCGAATGTGCCAGTATTTACAAAGAGGAACGCGTGCACCTTCGGGCGCAATTGGAACGATTGAAAGCCGAGCGGGATCGCACACGCGGCAAGTTGTCGGCGCTCAAACGGGCGAAGGTGCGTGCGCAGCGTATCCGTGCCGCGGAAGCCGCCTCCGGTAAGAAACGCAAATAGATAGATCGCGGGGAGGCGGTGGTTTCATCACCCCTCCTCGCAGTGCCGCTGACCGCTGGGAATCTGTTGACCTTCTCATCTCGAACCGTCTCTCGGAACTTTCTCTCCCATATCAGGGATGTCGCTAAGACGAAGCGCACGCGCGACCGCGAGCGGGTCTTTGTGCTGGAAGGCACAAAACCCATTCTTGAATTGGTGCGGTCGGCTCCTCGTCAAATTGTCTGTCTCGTCGTTGCGCCCACATTTTTGGAACGCCAGTCGCCGGAGGTGGCGCAGGAGATTGTCACCAGCGGGTGCACCGTCCACACCTGTCCTGAACATCAGTTGGCTCAGTTGTCCGATGTCGAAACCTCGAGCGGCGCGTTGGCCATCGTGCATCAACCGGCTTGGGATCAAGCGGCCATTTTGGCGCAACCTAGAGTCTTCGGCTTGTATGGAGACATGTTGCAAGATCCGGCGAATATCGGAACGATTGTTCGGACCGCGGCGGGACTCGATGTCAGTGCGTTATGGATGGCACCCCATTCCGTCGATGTGTTCAATCCGAAAGTGGTGCGGGCTACAGCCGGGACCTTGTTCCAACTCCCGATTTTCTCACACACCAGCCTTGAGAATCTCCTGGCGTTGGGCTGTACGATTCTTGCGGCCGATGTCGGCACCCATTCCGACAGCATCCCCATCCGATCGATTCAGTCCATTCCTGCTCGCAGCATCGTGGCGATCGGCAGTGAAAGTCGGGGGTTGTCGGATGCCGTCCTTGCCGCCGCGAATGTGCGGTTCACTATACCTCTGAAACCAGGGGTCGAATCCCTCAATGCCGCCACCGCTGCTGCCATTGCCCTGTTTCATTTGTCAGGATTGCCGGTCGAGTAGCGCGTCACCCATCAGACCTGCACCCCTTCCAACACCTCGGTAGCCCCATCGTTCCCGTCGCCTTTGATGGTGCATCTCTCCACGTTCCCGGAAAACTCAGGTCAGATGACAGCATCCTGGTAGCGCGTGTTGGGGTAACATCCCCGGCGAGGGAGCATGGACCAGGCACTCCCTGCGGAGACGTCGGATCTCACTCCAGAGCTCCTCCAGTTCTCCTTCCTTTTTCTCGTCTGTTTCCTTTACGATGCCGGTACACGCTGCTGCAATGTGAGGCGATACAGGATGAAGGCGAAGACCACGTTTCATTGTCAGGCCTGCGGTCATCAAGCTCCGCGCTGGCTTGGACGTTGCCCCGACTGCGGTGGCTGGAACACGCTCAAAGAAGAGCGCCTCCCGGCCGCTCCGAAAGGTCGTCAGGGTATGCCTCCCACGGGCATGGCGGTGGCTACCCCCATCTCCGATATTGAAATCGTGGGCGAACCGCGGCATAGCACCGGCATGGGCGAATTCGACCGTGTCCTCGGCGGAGGCGTCGTGCCCGGGTCTGTGATGTTAATCGGCGGCGACCCGGGGATCGGGAAAACGACGTTGTTATTGCAGGCCTTGCCCCTCCTGGCGGAAGCCGGCGAGCAGGTCCTCTATGTCTCCGGTGAGGAATCCCCACGTCAGATCAAGATGCGAGGTGAGCGGCTTGGCATCGGCGGCAAGCATCTCCTGATTCTCGGCGAAACGTCGCTCGAACAAATCCTTAAAGCTATCCAGGAGATCAAACCGGCGGCAGTTGTCGTGGATTCGATCCAAACGGTGTATACGGAGCAATTGACCTCGGCGCCTGGCAGTATCAGCCAGGTGCAGGAAGTGGCCGGGCAGTTGATGTGGTTTGCGAAGCGCAACAATGTTCCTGTGTTCATCATCGGACACGTCACGAAGGAAGGGGCGATCGCCGGGCCGCGGCTCCTGGAACATATCGTCGACACGGTGCTGTACTTCGAAGGCGACAAGAGCCACAGTTTCCGGATCTTGCGCGCGGTGAAAAACCGGTTCGGGTCCACGAACGAAATCGGCGTGTTCGAGATGAAAGACGGCGGACTTGAGGAGGTCAGCAACCCGTCCGAGCTATTCCTTGCCGAACGTCCGCAACGCAGCACCGGTTCGGTCGTGGTGTCCAGCCTGGAAGGAACGCGACCGATTCTCGTGGAACTTCAGGCGCTCGTGTCGGGGACGAATTATCCGATGCCCAAGCGGATGGCGAACGGGGTGGAACCGAATCGCCTCTCCTTGCTGCTGGCCGTAATGGAAAAACGTTTGGGCATGCATCTCTCTGGGCAGGACGTCTACGTGAATGTGGTCGGCGGAATTCATATCGACGAACCGGCGATCGATCTGGGTATCGTCGCTGCTGTGACGTCGAGTTTGCGCGAGAGCCCGATTGATTTCACGACCTTGGTGATGGGCGAAGTCGGTCTGGGCGGCGAGGTGCGGGCGATCAGCCAGGCCGAATTACGCATTCGTGAGGCGGCGAAGATGGGCTTCAAGCGTTGCCTATTGCCTGAGCGAAATGTCGCGAAACTCGATCCGGTAGAGGGGATTGAATTGGTCGGCATCCGTGAAGTGGGCGACGCGTTGGATGCGGTGCTGGTGTGAAGTCTCAGCGTAGAGAGGCGGGTGTGAAACCAACGCGTCATGTGATGTGGGCCTTCCTGCTGTGTGCCTTCGTGCTCCCCGGCTGTACCCTGTTCGGCCCAAAGGACACCACTCCACTGAAAGAGGCGACGGCAGAACAATTAACCGCGCTCCTACAGGAGCAGGCGGGAGAAGTGCGTACGATCAAAGGTCTCTTTAGTGCCAAGATTACCGGCGGCATTCTCCCGATTGGCCAGCGGGTTCAGGGCACGGTGTTTTATCAACGTCCGAACGCCATCCGATTGCGCGGATTTTCCGCGGTGGGTAGTGAAATATTCGAATTCGTTCAACTGGAAGACCAATTCAAGCTCAGGCTGCCGACCATGGGGCGCGAAGTGACCGGTCGATCGTCCGAGGCCGATCAGTTAGGGCAACTCACGCGCCCGTTTCAGTTGAGTGTCTGGGCCATGAGCGGCGTGACGGGGACGCACACGGTCGGGCCACAGGAGCAGGTCCGGTTGTCGGAGGATGGCTCCCGGTATCGCTTGGATGTGCTGACGGCACCGGGGCCATCTGGTGCGGTTCCGTACGTGAGTCGGCGGATCTGGTTTGACCGCCGGAATTTACTGGTGGTTCAAGAAGAACGGCTGACCCCGGCCGGCGAGATCGAAGCCACGATGCAATTCGACGATTATCGTGCGGTCGGTCCGTTGCCGGCGGTCTTAGCGTCTAACGAGCAATCGCCGCAGGCTTCGCCACGGATCATGCGTCCCTTTACCATTCGCATGACCGATGGGCAGGGGTCCGGAAGTCTGCTGGTCACGTTTCATGAATTAGTTCCGAATGAGCCGATTAAACCGGGTGAACTTGGACGCGTATGACCCCGCAGCCGGAACACGACCTGTTAGCCATTGATACCGCGACAGCCTGGCAGAGCGTGGCCTTGCTGCGAGGTGAAACAGTACTGGCCCTCGTCGAGCAGGATGCCGAGGGCTCGCATGCCCGTTCGTTAATGGGTTCCGTCGATCGTGTGTTGCGCGAGGGAGGGCTCACGCTGAAGGACCTTCACGGATTGGCGGTGTCCATCGGTCCCGGTTCATTCACCGGCCTGCGGGTCGG
>DAONAB010000102.1:0-9170 GCA_035400805.1 Nitrospira sp.
AAAAGAGGGGGTTAGATTAGCCGCTGCCTCAGCGGCAAGTCAAGGCGAAAAGACCCGGAGAGACACGGGTCTTTCGATATTTGCGGACTGTGTATTTCGGCTCAGTCCCGCCGATGCGGGCACGAATTCCCGACTACGCCCCGTGGCACTTCTTGAACTTTTTTCCGCTTCCGCACGGGCAGGGATCGTTGCGGCCGGTCTTGTCGCCCTGGCTTTGGGCGGTCTGCGTGGCCGGTTCGTCGCTGCGGTTAAGGACCATGCGTGGCGGTGGGATCGGTTCAGGTGCGGGAGGAGGCGGCTGTTCGCCTCGCACGGCTTGCACGCGGAACATGCGCTCCAGCACATCGGACTTGATGCGCTCCATCATGGAGGAGAACATGTCGAACCCTTCGCGCTTATACTCGATCAACGGATCTTTCTGTCCGTACCCGCGCAGGCCGATGCCGTCCCGCAAATGATCCATGCCCAACAGGTGATCTTTCCAGTGGTGGTCGATCACTTGAAGCAGTAGCATCTTTTCCAGGTAGCGCATGAGCTCGGAGCCGAGTTCCTGCTCTTTGTGATCGTAGGCCTTCCGGACCTGGGTCTGAATTTCCTCGATCATCGCGTCACGGCCGACATCCTTGAAGTGATCGGCGACGCTGCCTTTGCCCTGCGTGATGTCGATGGCGAATTGTCCCTGTAGCGCTTCCCCCAGACCGTTGTAATCCCACTCTTCCTGGTATTGATCGACCGGACAGTAGGTCTCGACGAAGGCATTCACCAGATCCTTCATCATGTCGTGAATGTCTTGCTGGATGTGTTCGCCCGCCAGCACGGCGTGCCGGTGCTGGTAGATCACTTCCCGCTGCTTGTTCATGACGTCGTCGTATTCGAGGAGCTGTTTGCGGACTTCGAAGTTATGCGCCTCGACTTTTTTCTGCGCGTTCGCGATGGCGCGCGTGACCATGCCATGTTCGATCGGCACGCCTTCTTCCATCCCGAGCTTGAGCATCATCTGCGAGACACGTTCGGAGGCGAAGATCCGCATGAGATCGTCTTCAAGCGACAGGTAGAACCGCGAGGAGCCCGGATCGCCTTGACGGCCGGCCCGACCACGGAGCTGGTTGTCGATGCGGCGGCTTTCATGCCGCTCGGTCCCGAGGATGTGCAAGCCTCCCGCCGCCACCACGGCCTGCTTGTCTGTCTCGCAATCGGCCTTGATCTCGTCGAAAATTTCCTGCTTCCGCGCGTCCGTCAACGTGTCGTCTTGATAGAGAATCCGTTTGAAGAGGAAGTCGGCGTTGCCGCCCAGGAGAATGTCCGTTCCGCGGCCGGCCATATTGGTGGCGATGGTGACGGCGCCTTTCCGGCCGGCTTGCGCAATGATCTCCGCTTCCTTCTCGTGGAACTTGGCATTCAACACGTTGTGCTTGATGCCGTTGCGGCTTAAGTAGCCCGCCAGACGTTCAGATTTTTCGATGGAAATGGTGCCGACCAGGACCGGTTGTCCGCGTTCGTGGCAGTCTTTGATTTCCTCGACGATGGCGGTGAATTTTTCTTTTTCGGTGCGGAAGACGACGTCGGCGTAGTCTTTGCGGATCATGGACCGGTTGGTCGGGACCACGTTGACGTCCAGATTGTAGATCTTGGCGAACTCCCCCGCTTCCGTGTCGGCGGTGCCGGTCATGCCTGCCAGTTTCTTATACATCCGGAAATAGTTCTGGAAGGTGACGGAGGCCAGGGTCTGGTTCTCGTTGGCGATCTTGACGCCTTCTTTGGCTTCTACAGCCTGGTGCAGCCCGTCGCTCCAGCGGCGGCCCGGCATCAAGCGACCGGTAAACTCGTCGACGATGATGACTTCGCCGTCTTTCACGACATAGTCCACATCACGCTTGTAGAGCGCATAGGCCTGCAGCGCTTTGACGACGTGGTGCACCAGATCCATGTGCTGCAGGTCGTAGAGGTTGTCCACGCCCAGCAGTTTCTCCACCCGGACGTTGCCTTCTTCCGTGAGCGAGGCGGTTTTGGTTTTTTCTTCGATCGTAAAGTCGTGCTCCGGCTTGAGCTGCGGAATGATCGAATTGATGCGGTAGTAGAGGTCCGTGGTTTGATCCGTCGGGCCGGAAATGATCAAGGGCGTGCGCGCTTCGTCGATCAGAATGCTGTCCACTTCGTCGACAATGGCGAAGTGGAGCGGGCGCTGGACGCACTGGCTCAAATCGCTGACGATCAGATTGTCGCGCAGGTAGTCGAAGCCATATTCGTTGTTGGTGCCGTAGGTGATTTCCGCACGATACGCTTCATGCCGGCTGCAGGGGCGAAGATGCTGAAGGCGTTTGTCCGCCGCCTCGTAGGTCGGATCATACAGAAAGGACGCATCGTGCTGGATGATGCCGACGGTCAGGCCGAGCGCATGATAGAGCTGGGCCATCCAGGAGGCGTCGCGTTTCGCCAGGTAGTCGTTGACCGTGACCAGGTGGGCGCCCTTCCCTTCCAGCGCATTGAGATACAGTGGAAGGGTGGCGACCAGGGTCTTGCCTTCACCGGTTTTCATTTCGGCGATCCGGCCCTTGTTCAGGATCATGCCGCCGATGAGCTGCACGTCGAAGTGCCGCATATTGAGCCGGCGTCGGGACATTTCGCGGCAGACGGCAAACGCCTCGGGCAGAATGTCGTCGATCGTTTCCCCATCCTGGAGACGCTGTTTGAATTCTTGCGTTTTCTCGGCGAGGGCCTGATCGGACAAGGGGGTGAGGCTTGCTTCGAGCCCGTTGATCCGCTCGACAATCGGGCGCAATGCCTTGATCTCACGATCGTTTTTACTGCCGAATATGATGTTCAGGACTTGAGTCAGCATGCAGACGTACCTTCATTCTCACGAGCCCGCCACGGGCAAAGCTCGCCTTATGGGCATAGGCTCGGCGGCGGAGTATACAGGAATCCGCAATCGAATCCTACAGAAACAGGGGCGACGGTCTCAACTGCTTCGCGATGAACGCCTGCGATGCGGTCCGCGTCGTTGCTTTCGGAGGCACTGAGATCTATAGTGGGCGCACCACCTCGCCGACTCTTTCGGCGACGTTATCCACGGATGCCATTGCGGATTTCGATGCGCCAAGGGGCCCGCTGTTCGCGTCACCTCCTCACGAGCCTTCCACTCTTGTGCCTGGCCGTGTTCCTCACCGCTATGGCCGACTCCTCCGCCGTCGCGAGTCCTTCGTCGGAATCGGCGCGGCGCAGCTATGAACGGGGAGTCGCCCTCTTTCGCGAAGGCAATGCCGACGGCGCCATCGACGCCCTGAAGAAAGCGCTCGCGCAAAATCCTAAATTGGCCGAGGCGTACCATGTGCTGGGGCTGGTCTATTTTCAAAGCAAGCGCAATCCCGATGAGGCCGTTCAAGCGTACAAACAGTCGCTCAAACTGAGTGCGCCGTCGGCCGAGATTCTCAACGATCTTGCCGACGTGTATCTGGCCCAGGGGCGGGGGAACGACGCGGAACAGGTGCTGCGCCAGGTGCTGGACATCGCGCCGGGCAATGAAGAAGCGCATCTGGATTTAGCGCGGCTCTACGAAGAACGGCATGACCGCGCGAATGCCGTCAAAATGTACCAATCCCTCCTTCGCATGCGGCCGGACCACGCTGAGGCCTTGTATCACCTGGCCAGTCTTTCCGACAGCCAAGGCGATCTCAAGCTGGCCCGCGACTATTTATCCCGTCTTACGCAAGCCAATCCCGGACATGCCAACGCCTGGTATCTCCTGGGGCGTCTGGCTGAACGGGGTAATGACCTGAATGCCGCGGCTGCCGCATTCAAGGAAGCCATTGCGGTGAAAGCCGATCTCGTCGATGCCCATTACAATCTTGGATTTGTCTATCGGAGCCAGGGATTGCTGGCCGAAGCCGAGCGCGAGTTTCTCGAGGTGATCCGGTATCGTCCGGAGTATGCCGAAGCCCACTTGAACTTGGGTATGGTCTACACCAGCTTGAACCGGCTGGAGGAGGCCGAGCGAGAGCATGAACGGGCGGTCGAGCTCAAGCCCAACTCGGCGGAAGCCCATTACAATCTCGGGGTGTTTTACGAACTCCATCGGAAGGATATGGGGCGGGCCCTGGCGCAATACCGCCGGTATCGTGACCTGGGCGGGCGCGATGAGCGCGTGGAGCGTATCATTGGTGTCGGCGGGCCGTAGTCGGTACGACCGCACAAGGCGAAAAGTTGCGTTGACGCTCCCTCCGCGAGTTTGCTAGCATGCGCGCCAGGTTTGGGTACTTTCTCTATGCGTCGTTCCCGCGTTCATAGCATCGTCTGGGTGGTCGTCTTCGCCGTCATTGCCCTCTTGGCGGTGACGACGGGCAGCGCAGTCGCGCACGAGCTTCAGCATGCCGCGCACCACGATGCCGGGATGCACGGCTCCGGCATCTGCGCCTGGATGTGCGCCACGGCCGGCGTGCATGTGGTCACCCCGGTTCATGCGACCCATGTGCTGGCGCTCTCCGGCGATGCGTCGTTCCTTTCAGGCACAATCCGTCTCCCCAATGTCTCCGCCCTCTGTCAGTCGCGCGCTCCTCCTGTGTCTCTCTAATTCCACGCCTCCTGAGTGTGCATAGTCTTGCTCCACGACTGCGAGTTGCGGAGCCTGAATCGAACAGTTAAGCGAGGTCTCTCGCATGCTGTGGATGCATTCTTACTATCGATGGTCGCTCCGCAAGGGATCCTTCCGTCGGGATCGTGCCTCGCGACGTGGCCATCCCGTAAACGGACAGAAACGGCGGGCGTCAATTCCCTCGTGACGTTGTGAAGGAGTCATGAAGATGCAGGTGAAGCAGTGGGTGTTCCGTGTGGGTGGGTGCGGGCTTGCCGGGCTGGCGTTGTTGGTTTCAGCCCCCGCGGTTTCCGCCGCCGATACGAAGGCGGAAAAGGCATTTACCATTGCGGTGACCGATGCGCAAGGCGTCGAGACCGAGCTGAAGAACGGCATTTTCTACTGGGAAGAAAAAATGAGTGAGACCTCGTTCGTCCCGCATGAGCTGCGCCACCTGCCCTCCAAGCGCGGTACGGCGACGGTCAATATTAAGTTCGATCAGATCAAGCAGATCGAGCTGAAGCCGGGTGCCGACAAGGCTGCGCCGGCCATGACCGTCACCCTGGCCAACGGCAAGAGCGGGGAGTTTGTCCCCGCCGTGGCGAATGGCAGCTTCAAGGGCGAATCCGATTTCGGGCAGGTTGAAGTCCCGATCGGTTCACTCTCCAAAGTGGTGTTTAAGTAAATCTGGAACGCATCGTGTCGAAAGGGGCCGTTCTCATGGACAACGTCTTCGTCGGGCATTCAAGGCACACACACCAATCCGTCACAGGCTGGGGGGCGTCGCTGGTATTTCACGCCTGCCTTGCGCTGGTGGCGTTTGGTCTCCTGCCGAAGATGACCGTCACGGTGGAACACGAGCCGTTCACATGGGACGTGGCCATGGTCGAAGCTCCTCGCGAGGTGGTACGTCAGCAAGAACCGGCTCCCACGCCGCAGGTCCAACCACCGGCGCCGACTCCGGTGAAGCCTCGGCCTCAGCCGGTGCGAGCCGTGGAACCGCCTCCTCAACCGGTTCAGCGTCAGGTGGAAACCAGAGTCCTGCCGCAGGCGGTTCAACGCGAGGTGCAGCCTGTAGTTGAAACGGTGCGTCCGCAAGAACAGGTGCAGCCGAAGCAGGAAATGGTGCAGATGCAGGCGAAAGCCATTGAACCGCAGGAGGTTGTGAAGACGGAGCCGGTTGTGCAAGCGGCCGCGCCGGCCGAAGTGCAGCGTGAAGTGGCGCCGGTAGTAGAGCAGCAGGTCACGGAGGCGGCGCCGGTCACGGCCCAGACCTATCAGGCGCAGCAAACCGTCAGTGCGCCGGCGGTGGTGGAAACGGTCTCAGAGCCGGTGGTGATGGCCAGTGCTCCGGTGGAGCACCGCGCCCCGGCAGTCGAAGCCGTCGCAGCGCCTCCTTCCCCGCCGGTGGCTGCCGCCGTCAGTGAGCCCGTGCCGGCGCCCCCGGCGCCTGTTGAGGCGGTGGTGGTCCCGACTGCGCCGGTCGCCGCGGTGACCGAGCCTGACCCCTCTACGTTGCGTGAGCATCAAGTGGTGGCCCAGGCCGCCGTTTCGCGGCCTGCCGCCAAGGCCGATTACGGCTGGTTGGCCGATTCGCTCCATCGGCGCATCATTGAGTTGAGGCACTATCCCAGCACCGCGCGGCTGAATGGCTGGGAAGGCAAAGTCGTCCTGAAGGTCTCCATCCGCAACGATGGCCAACTGAAAGATGTCGAAGTGGTGAAAAGTTCCGGGCACGAGTCGTTGGATCAGGCGGCAATGGAAGCGGTGCGCCGCGCCTGCCCCCTGCATATGAAACATGAGCTGACCGCGCCGATGGTCGTGCTGCATCTGCCGGTCAGTTACAGTTTGAACCGGTAGCTCTTTTCGAACAGTCAGGCACTGAATCATGGAGAGAGGCATGCACGGTTTACGATCTCTCGTTTCCCCGATTGGTGTCTGTGCGGGGATTGTCGCCGCCGCCTGCATGGCCGCGGGCTGCCTATGGGCCGCAGAGGGGTCGGGCGGCGGTTCCGATTCTGCGCGGTCTCAGCGAATTGAAGAGCTTGAGCGGCAGCGCGATCGCCTTCAGCGAGAATTGCGCCAGTTGAAGCAGCAGCCGGATGGTGTGAGCCGATCGTCTGTGCCACGGTCTGAACTGAGCGAGCAGCCTACTCGGACGCTGAAAGAATCCTTGGAGTCGGTGCCGGGGGTGGCGGTCTCTCCGGGACCTGGGGGGCGAGCCGTCGATCTCTCGATTCGAGGATCCGGGAAATAAGCGCGGGAAGGAAGGGGCACTGATGGTACGGTCTAACAAAAGCCTTCGCGGTCTGGTGGCCCTGGGTCTTGCGCTGGCAGTCCCGGTTGTCGCTGTGCAGGCTGAGCAAGCGGGGCCCTTTGAGCTCGGACAAAAGTTTGTGACGGAGCACAAGGTGAAGAGTCTGGTCGGGCCATCGGTGCAAATCGATGACGCCGGGACCATCTCCCTGGCCTGGATGGAAGAGGACAAGGATGTGCGCTCGGTATTGTATGCGCGCAGCACAGCGCCCGGCGGGCCGATGGGATCGCCGGTGCGGATCAATCGCCCCGAAGAAATCCCGTACTGGCGACAGGAAGCGCCGGCGCTGACGGTTGCGGACAACGACGTGTTCGTCACCTGGGGATTGGCGCATCCGAAAGCCACCCCCCAACAGCCGTTTGCGACGGAGTTGCGCCTCAGCCGTTCCACGGACGGAGGCAGAAGTTTCCAGCCGTCGATCGCGGTCAACGACGATCCGGGGGTGATCCAGCATACCTTCGATGCGTTGCACCGTGATGCGGAGGGCCGCTTGCACCTGTCCTGGATCGATGGGCGCGAAGGCAAAAAAGATCCGGGCACCTATGTGGCGCGGTCGTTGGATGCAGGCGCGACGGTCACGAAGAATATCAAGGTAGACGAGGGAACCTGTGTCTGCTGCCGTACGGCAGTCACCAGCGGTCCGGAAGGCATGGTGTACGTAGCCTGGAGAAAAATTTTCGAAGGGAATGTGCGTGAGACGGTTGTGGCCCGCTCGACGGATCACGGAGACACCTTCGAGGCCCCGGTGATTGTGGGTCATGATCAATGGGTGTTCCCGGCCTGCCCGCATCGCCCCGCCTCGATGGGTGTCGACCGACAGGGGCGCCTCTACGTGGTCTGGTACACCGAGGGGACGGACGAAATTCCCGCCGTCTACATTGCGCATTCGGACGATCGAGGGAAAAGTTTTTCTGAGAAGCGGAAGTTAAACCTCTCGAAGAACACGTTTCCGGATCATCCGCAACTTGCCGTCGATCCGGAAGGGCGAATCGTCGTGGTGTGGGAGGAGCAAGCCCCGGTCAAGCGGGATGTGGTGATGAGCGTCTCCACCGATCGCGGCGTCACCTTTACGCCCCCGCACAAAGTGAACGAGAAAAAAAGCCAGACCCCGGTGGTTGCGGTCAATCGGCAGGGGGTCTTTGCCATGGCCTGGATGGAGCATGGAATGCCCGGGCACAAGGTGGTCCTGCAGACCGTCACGGTCCCGTCGACCAAGGTGGCCGCAGAGCCGGCACGGTAACGGCGGGTTTCTGGGTGGAACGATGAGCCTGACGGGATTGTTCAAGGGATTGTTTCTGGCCGTTGCATTCGCCGTGACGGCTTCGCCGGTATGGGCCGAAGATCCCTTCAGCACGTTGAAAATCGCACGGGTTGCGCCGGGGACTGCGGCAACGGCGTTTGACCTGCAGTCGTTAGACGGCCGCCCGGTTCAGCTCGCGGATCTCAAGGGGAAGGGTGTGGTGGTGAACTTCTGGGCCACCTGGTGCGGGCCCTGCAAAGAAGAGATGCCGGCCTTCGAGCGATTGCGGCAACAGCTGGATCCCGAACGGTTCGCGCTGCTCACCGTCACGACGGATTTGCAGCGTGAGGGCATCAAGCATTTTCTCGCTCATCTCCATGTGCAGGTACCCGTGTTATTCGATGAAGATCAAGCCGTGTCCCAAGCCTATCTCGTGCGGGCCTTGCCGACGACCGTGTTCATCGATCGGCAGGGGGCATTGGTCGGGCGTGCCGTCGGGCCCCGCGAGTGGGACACGCCGAAGGCCGTACAGGCCATTCAGAGTCTGATGCCATGATGCGTCTCACGAAACCCTCCATTGGCCTGGCGGCCGTGCTCGCCGGCCTCTATCTGGTGCTAGCCGTCTTTTCTGTGGCTTGCGTGTTCGATCATGCCGATCCGAAACCGGCCGCCCACCACCATGGCGGAACGGTGTCTCATTCCAGCTTCTGTGCCTGGGCCTGTCAGGCGAATCCGACCTCGGATGCGGGGCCCGTCGCGTTGTTCCTGCAGCCGTTTGTTGTGGCAACGCTCTTTGTCGAAAACAGCCATTCCATCATCGCAAGCGGGGGCGGTTTCCACACTGCCTCGCGCGCGCCGCCTGTTCAGTCGTAATCCTTTTCATATCGCTAGATCGGCTAGCTTCTCTTCTCGTCCGTTCAGACAGGGGCGCGAGGGGGTTGTCTTTTCTGTCGTGTGCACCGTTGTGCCAGGAGGATGTGTATGTGGGCCCGCCGTGATTCATTCAGACTTCATGCCGTTTTATGTTGTGCCTTGTTGGCGATCGT
>DAONAB010000103.1:0-9121 GCA_035400805.1 Nitrospira sp.
CCAAGCTCGGCAAGCCGCTCATCATCATTGCTGAAGAAGTCGAAGGCGAAGCGCTTGCGACCCTCGTGGTCAACAAGCTCCGCGGCACCCTCAACGTGTCGGCGGTGAAGGCACCGGGCTTCGGCGATCGCCGCAAGGCCATGCTGGAAGATATTGCGATCCTCACCGGCGGCCAGGTCATCTCCGAGGACCTCGGCTTGAAGCTCGAGAACGTCAAGCTGACGGATCTCGGCCGCGCCAAGCGCGTCACGATCGACAAGGACAACACCACGATCGTCGAAGGCCATGGCGACCCGAAGAAGATCGAAGGCCGCGTGAAGCAGATCAAGGCCCAGATCGAAGAGACCACCTCGGATTACGATCGCGAGAAGCTGCAGGAGCGGCTGGCGAAGATCGTCGGCGGTGTGGCCGTCATCAATGTCGGCGCCGCGACCGAGACCGAAATGAAGGAAAAGAAGGCGCGCGTGGAAGACGCGTTGCATGCCACCAAGGCAGCTGTCGAAGAAGGCATCGTTCCTGGCGGCGGCACGGCCTACCTGCGCTGCCTCAAGGGCTTGGATTCCCTCAAGGACCTGCCCTTGGAACAGAAAGTCGGCGTGGACATCGTCCGCCGCTCACTCGAAGAGCCGGTTCGTCAGATCGCAGCCAACGCCGGAGCCGAAGGTTCCGTGGTAGTGGGCCGCGTCCGTGAGGACAAGAACCCGAACGGCGGCTACAACGCCGCTGCCGACGAGTATGTGGACATGATCAAGGTCGGCATCATCGATCCGACCAAGGTGTCGCGTTGTGCCTTGCAGAACGCCGCCAGCGTCGCCGGCTTGATGCTGACGACCGAAGTCATGATCACGGAATTGCCGGAAGAGAAGAAAGAGCCTGCCGGTGGCCATGCTGGTCACAACCACGGCATGGAAGGCATGTACTAAGGTTTCCGTTTCTTCTTCGCTGTCGAAGACCGGTCCGGCGGTGGCCCCGCCGGACCGGTCTCTTTTTCGAGCCGAGACGGGTTGCGGCGGGAGTGGCCTTCCGCCGCAACCACCACCGAAGACAAGAGACCAGACGTTTCCGGGTGGTAGAAGAGCGATCGAAACGTCTGATGCACCACCGCCGTATACCGCTGCCGATCGGCGAGGAACTGCTCCATCGCTCTCTCACGCGGCTCCCCGAAGTAGCCCATTCGAATCGCACAACGCTGCAGTTCTTCATGGTTGTCAGGCAGCGCATGTGTCTGCAAATCGTGCATCATCTGCAACTTATGTTCGACATCTCGTAAGAACCAATAGGCCTCAGTCAATTGTTGCTGTTCAGCCTCGTTCACAAAGCGACGCCGACAGAACCGGTGAAGGGCTCCCACGGTCTTACGGTCCAAGATATCGGGCACTGCCCTGCCGATGAGCACCTGAATCGTCTGCACCAGGAATTCGATCTCTCGAATACCTCCGGTCCCCAACTTGACGTTCCGATGCTGGTGCCCGCGCACGGCAATCTTCTCATCGATCATTTCCTTCACTGAACGTACGTCACGGATGACCGCCAACGCCCGCTCTCGTGTGAGGGGTTCGGGATCAGGCGGGAACACGAACTCTTCCGCCATCTGCACAAACGCCTGCCCCACCCTGGGCGAACCGGCAACCGGCCAGGCCTTCAACAAGGCGAGCCGCTCCCACACCTGCCCGCGCTGGGCATAGTACTTTGCGTAGGCCTCCACCGAGCGCGCCAGCTGCCCTACGGTACCTTCGGCGCGGAGCCGGAGATCCACGCGAAACACCGCGCCTTCGCGGGTCTGTTCAGCCAGGGCTTTCGTCAGCGACCGCGCGAGCATTTCAAAATATTCTTCATTGGACAGAGGCTCGATGCTGGCTTGACGATTCCCCTTTCCCTTGCGCGTTTCCCCATCTGCCGACGCGTAGACATAAATCAGATCGACGTCCGAGCTATAATTCAGCTCATGCGCCCCGAGCTTGCCCATGCCGATCACCACAAATTCGGTTTCCACCCATGTGCCGTCGGCGCGTTGATGCATCGGCGTCCCATGCTGCGCCTTGAGGTCCTTATCGACAATCTCATACGCGGCATGGATCAGCACCGAAGCGAGATCGGACAGTGATCCGACCGTCTCTTCAACAGTCGCGAGGCGAAGGAGATCACGCACCCCGATCCGCAACATTTCCCGCCGCCGCACGCGCCGCAGTACGTCGAGCTTCAATTCGGTGGCTTTCAACGTGCCGAGACTTTGGCGCAACGCCGCGACCATCCCCTCTCTGGTCGGGGGCGTCGTCAACACATCTTCTTCCGCCAGCCAATAGACCAGCATCGGATCGCGAATGAGCGCAAACGCGAGGGAATCACTGTTGCCGAAAATCGTGCAGAGGAGCCCCAACATTCGGGGCGAGGCCTGCAGATATTGCAGGAGGGATGAACGGGTGGCACTTCCGGCAAAGAGACGCTCCCAATGATTCAGCGCTTGATCGGGATCCGCAGTGCGGGCCACCTCGGCCAAGAGACGGGGAAGAATCCCAGCCAACAGGCGGCGCGTGTGGGGCTCTCCCGCCATGCTTTGAATATTCGTGTCTGCCTCGGAGGGATTCTGCAACCCATAGGAGCCCAGGATCCGCACCACCTCGTCCGCTTCGAGACCGGAGGCGACCAGCAAAGGGGTGGGATCGGGGAACACCGCAGGCGAGCCTGTTCCAGCAGAGTCGGCCAACGGGTCATTTGGTGAGGAACGTCGTGCCATGGCGCCGCATTATACTGGCGCAATTCTTCCGGTACAACGACGGCACCTTCGGGTATACTCCACGAACACCATGCTGCACGCGAACGTCGATCGCGACCAGATCCTCGCCACCCTGGCTCCGCTCTGCCCGGGCATCGAGCCCGACATTCTGCAGGACTTCACGACCAGGATGGACGCGGATTATTTCGCCGCGTTTCCGTCGAAAGTGCTCGCCGAACACATAGCCCTGGCTGCCCGGCTATCGCCCGACCAGCCCTGTGAAATTCGTTTCGCAAAACTCGATCGTACACGGTGGACGATCACCATCGTCGCCTATGACTACTTTTCGGAGTTCGCCACCATCTGCGGGCTACTCTCAGCCTTCGGATTGAACATCGAAGAAGGACGCATCTTTACCTCGGCGGAAAGCGAACCGGCGCGCTCGGGTCGCTCGAATACGTCTTACGGCACCCGCCCAAGACCACAGGGCCGGCCGGGACTCACTAGAAAAAAGATCGTCGACGTCTTCACTGTGACACCAACCGAGGGAGAGCCGTTCACCGCCGAAGACCAGAAGCGACTGGCCGAGCAACTCTCACGCATGATCGTGCTGCTCGACACCAACGAATTCGACGAAGCGCGTCAGCAAGTCAATCGGCAGCTCATCGAGCACCTGGGCACAAGGCGCAGTTCCTTCAGCGGCCTGCTCCACACCGTCCACATCACCTTCGACAACAGCCAGTCAGCGACCGACACGATCATGGATATCCGGTCGGACGACACGCCGGCCTTCCTTTATGCCTTCGCCAATGCCCTGGCCATGCGGAACGTCTATATCAGCAAGGCCCAGTTCGCGATCGAAGAGGGCAAATTACACGACCGCTTCTACGTCCGTAACCGCTTCGGACAGAAGCTCTTAGACCCAAGCGATCAGGAACAGCTTCGCCTCACGGCCGTACTCATTAAACAATTCACCCATGCGCTGACGTGGGCCCCCGATCCTGCCAAGGCCCTGGAGTCGTTTGATCAGTTTCTCGACCTCGTGCTCGAGGGCTCGCGCCAAGGTGGAAGGAAACAGGCGTGGGACTTCGTCAACGACAAGAAGACCTTTCCCATTCTTGCGCGGCTTCTCGGCGCCAGTGACTTTCTCTGGGAAGACTTCCTCCGGCGGCAACATGTCAACCTGCTACCGCTGCTCAAAGACTATCGCGACGCGCCGCTGATCAAGCCGCAAGCCACCCTGCGCAAAGAGCTCAACCGCGTCATTGCCAAAGCCAAGACCGACGAGGCACGCAAGGAGGCGCTCAATCGATTCAAAGATCAGGAGTTGTTTCGCATCGACATGAAGCACATCGTCGAACCGGGAACGAACCTTCCCGATTTCTCTTTGGCCATCTCCGAACTGGCCGAAGTCATCGTCGAGCGCAGCCTGATCGACTGCCAGGCGAAGCTCACCAAGCGCTACGGATCGCCTCGCCTCGCCAATAAGAAGCCCTGCCCCTTCGCCATCCTGGGCGCGGGAAAATTCGGCGGCCGCGAGCTCGGCTATGCCTCCGACATCGAGGTGCTCTTTGTCTATGGCGGCCCCGGACACACGACGGGGAAAGACGGCATCGAAAATAGCGAGTACTTCGAACGGCTGGCACAGGAACTGCTGCAATGGATTGAGGCCAAACAGGAAGGCATCTTCCACATCGACGTGCGGCTTCGGCCACACGGGGGAAAAGGATCACTCTCAAACGCCTTCGACGAGGTTTGCAAATACTATAGCGCCGACGGCCTCGCCGCTCCGTTCGAGCGGCAGGCGCTCATCAAGCTGCGACATATCGCGGGAGACGCTGCGCTCGGCAAGAAGGTGGAGGCCCATCGCGACAGCTTTGTGTATAGTGGCGCCCCCTGGGACCTCACCACCGCACTCGACCTGCGGCGACAACAAGTCAAGCAACTCGTCGAACCGGGACAGATTAATCTCAAACACAGTCATGGCGGCATCGTCACCCTGGAATATGCGATCCAATACCTCCAGGTCATGCATGGCCATCGTCACTCGAGCCTGCGTACGCCCAATACACTACGAGCCTTGGCCGCCCTGATCGACGCGGGCCTGATCCCGCGCTCGACCGGTGAGAATCTCCGCAAGTCTTACCTCTTCATCCGCATGTTGATCGACGGCCTGCGTATGGTGCGCGGCAACACGAAGGACCTCGTTCTCCCGCCGCCGGACTCCGACGAATTCATCTTCCTCGCCCGCCGGGTCGGCTACCAGACAGAAGATTGGCAAGCCGGAGCCAAACACCTCCTCTCGGACATCGAACAACATATGAAACAGAATCGAGAATTCTTCGAGAAGATGTTCGGGAAGGTGTGAGGACACGGAGGGCCATGGATTCATTGCCGACTCCGTAGTCTCTACAACATTGAGCCACTCGCCCTATCCCCTTGAAGGTCCGTTCCACAACCACCTCTCATTTTGTTCTGCTCGTTACCTACGTAGCGAATCGCGCCGCGTCGAGATTCGGCTAAACCATGGTACAGTGGACACTGCGGAAGAGGAGGGACACCATGTTGACGAGACTGTTGGCAGGGCTGCTATTGGGCGCGGTGCTGGCTTCATGCGGGCAAGGGGACGGCGGAGCCGGCTCCGGCATCAAGCCGGTGGGAGAATGGGCCAAGATCGGCGAGACAGATAACTATATCTATTACGCCGACTACGCCAGCATCAAAAAAGCGGATGAAACGCTCGTCATGCTGGATCTGTTCGACTACAAAAGCGCACAGAGCGAAGGGGGAGGAGCCCCAGCCCTGTCAAAGGCGACTGAGCGCGAATACGACTGCCAAAATAAGAAGAGCCAACCACTCAAGTCGAACTGGTATTCCGGGCAGATGGGAGCCGGAACCGTCGTGCACTCCACCGGCACCTCGAATCAATGGTCATCCGCTGCTCAAGGGACTGCAACCGGAGGGCTGTTGAAGGCTGCCTGCGGCACCTAACCAGCCAGCCGAAACACACCGTCCGAGCTGTTGACTCGAAGCGGCAGGCACTACGTTTCGATGCGTCTGCCGCTACTCGACGCAGGAGACATATGCCTTGGGGCAGACCGCATTAAGTCCCCCGGACGGATTCCCCTGCAACGGAATACGCTGCATCTGTTCCAGCACCTGCTGGAAATGCCCGGGCGCGCGCGTCCAGAACATGTAGTTGGCCCGCAATCGATCCCGACCGAACGCGAGCAGTTCGGCGACGGTTGGGACCCTCCCTTTTCCGTCATGACGGGTGTTGGCATAGTTGGCCTGCATCACCGAGGGCGTCAATGGAATCAGGCCGGACATCTGCGGGTAGTAGGAATAGATCCCCTTCGGCTTGTTCGGATGATCGAAGTTCAACCCGGGATCATCCAGAAAAATATCCGGCCCACCCAACCCCGTACCGATCGACCGCATCTGTTCGACGAATCCTGCCAGGATTTCGCGCGGGTAATTCACAAACTGGTAGGTCAAGGTATTGGGAAAGGCCGCTCGCATGTGCCGCTGTACATCCAACAAATTATCGTAGTACTTGTCCGTATCGTGGCTCGACACCAGCTCAATCGGCTGCCCCAAGGCGGTCTCCGGCAGACCGATGCCTTCGAAGTGCGCGTGGCCATTGAAACGTTTGCCCAACGCAGTTATCAGCGCCACCAATCGATCGTGCACACTCGAGTTCCACAACTTGAGGTTGTACCCGCGTAGAGTACTCTGTCCAAACGTGCTGAAGGGAAAGGCACCACCTTCGTACACTTCCGTTCGCATATAGATTGGCACCGGCAGGACTTGCGGGTTGAACGACTTGAGCTCCAGGAAAACGACCAGATGTTTGTTCAATGGAGCAAGTTCCGTGAGGACGTTTTCTATTCCTTTGAAATCGTACCGGCCCTCATCCGGCTCCAGCTCCGGCCACGTAAATCGCACCTGCAAGCCTCGTAACGCGGGCGTCGCCTTTAACTCGGCGTAGACCTGCGCCATGATACTTGGATTCGTTCGCATAAATATCATCGGCGCATAATAGTGGCCTGGGTGCCACTTCACCACGCCCGGGGCCGTCGGCACTTCGGTTGCATTCCCCTCGTCCACCCCGCTCCACGACCAGGGAAGGCAGACACTAGCGAGGAGGAGCAGACTGAGTAGCAGCAGCGGTTTATGACCGCTAGCGACAGGCCCAGTTTCCGTACGGACAGACACTCGATTCGCGGGCTCGTACATATGGCTTTTCTCCAAGCACATACACTTTGAGTGAGAGGCCAAGATTCTTCCGGAATGCGCGATGCTAACACGAGAGGCTCTCTCGCACTGTCCTGTGCGCTTCCGTTTTGATGTAGTGGGGGCGATGAGGAACGTTGGCCCCCTCTCCTCACCTGCAGAGTGAGGCCATATGATCGAAAGGGATACGAAGTGTTCGCGGCACGGAATGGGGAGAGTCAAGGTACCGGGGAAGCGGCGGCAGGTGAAATGCGTTCACTCAGGGCACAAACCGGCGGCGCGCTGGTGCCGCCGGTTCGACAAGGACAGTCTCGCGCTTACAACTCCAGCATTTTTTGATAGGCTCGCAGAAGGTCTCCGACCGACAACACCCCGATAATCGTGCCGTCTTCCGTTACAGGCAGATGCCGGATGCCTTCTTTCTTCATCACCCGCAACGCTTCCTTGATGGGCTCACTGTCTTCAATGGTCACCACCGCCTTGCTCATGCATGACATGACGGTCGTGCTGTTCGGATCTAACCCTTTGGCAACGGCTTTCCGGCTCAAATCCGTATCAGTGATGATGCCCAGATAGCGCGACCCGTCATCCACAAGAAGGGACCCGATACGCCACTTCTGCAGCAACCGGCCGGCCTCTTTGATCGACGCGCCTTTGTGTACGCTCCTGACCTCAGATGACATGAACTCGGCCACGGTACGGCCATCGATTCGTTCACCCAGGTTCCGTCGCCAATCGCGGCCGACTCTTGCGCTCTTCTTCAACTCAAGCTGCGCGAGACAGCTCTCGAGGACCTGCTTCCGTTGATGCAGGCTCTCGCGATCCAAATTGTGCGTCCCCGCCTCTTGCGCCTCTTCGGGAAGAATGGCCGCTTCACCAAGCTTGGCATAGTGATAGGCTTCAACCTCCTCGGACGCTCCGCCGAAGGTTTCACCGAGCACCTCTTCGGCCTGCTCGTCAAAACCTTCCAGCGAGGCCGTCGTCTTACGCCGCGACAAAAACGGCTGGAACGCGACCAGTGTCTCGCGTATTTCCTCTATATGCCGGCTGAGGACATCAACCGGTTCCTGACTCGATTTCACTCTCTTGGCCATGCTGCCTCCTTGTTGAGGCAAGAGAATAACCCAACTCCCCTACCGGCTCAAGTCACCGTGCCTGGCGGAATCGTGAACATATCCGCCAGCTGTGATCTCGCGTCGCTGGACAGATATTGTGAGCATCCGGCTCAGGGCACCCACGGTCCCGGCCCAGTGCTTGGGTTCCGCGGCTCACAAGAGCCCTTTACGCAGAAAGCGGTTGGGGTGCAAGCCCTGTCCCATCGCGACCGGTCGAGGCAGGAGATGCGGAACCTGCCGGTTTAGGCGCGGCCTTTCCCCGCACACGGTGCATTTTCTCCCGTGTATGGTAGGGCATGAGGTTCTCAAGGACTGCCGGCAACTTGTCGCAAGGCACATCCTCCATGATCTTGGTAGCCAACTTCGGATCGGGCCCCGAGCGGCCGCCGACAAAAATATCGACGGCATCGACCACCTTGCCGCCGACTCTCGCCTTCTTCCCAAGCAGCCCGATATCCGCGACAAGATGATTGCCGCATCCGGCCGGGCAACCGGACCAATGCAGGGTGATCGGTTTGAGCCCCTCACCCAACTTGCGCTCCAGGACGTGCGCAGTTTCAATGGCTCGCCGCTTGGTTTCGATGACGGCCAGATTGCAATAGTCGCTACCGACGCAGCTGACAAGCCCCTTGTAGAGCGGCGAGGGGTTATAGGCAAATTGCTTCACCAAAGGCTCCTCGGCCAATTCACCCACCACCCGATCGCTGATGTGCGGAATCACGATGGCTTGGGCGGGCGACAGCCGCACCTCGCCCGTCCCATACCGATCCGCCAGCGCCGCCATGTTGCGCAGATCGACGGCTTTGATGCGCCCTACCAATATTTTCAGACCGATATAGTTCAAGCCGCGTTGCTTTTGGCGAAAAATGCCGATGTGATCGCGCTCGCCCGCCGCCCTGGCATCAACTCCCGCCGAGGGTAATGCGCGCCCCACGCGCATCTCCACTTCGTGCCGCAGACGGGCCTCGCCCCAGGCTTCGACGAGAAATGCGAACCGTGCTTGCGTGCGATTCTCACGCGGACCATGATCGCGGTAGATGTGCAGCAGCGTCCGGCA
>DAONAB010000104.1:0-9052 GCA_035400805.1 Nitrospira sp.
TCTGTGCCACCAAGTCTTGGAATGATAGCGCGGTCATGATATCCAGCAGCCGCTTGTCGTCCTGTCCGAGAGTTTGTCCCAGTGTATGCAGCTGCTGGATGATCTCGGGGGAGACCTTGGCCTGTTGCAGCGCGCGCGTCATCTCCTTCAGCATCGTGCTGATGTGCGCATGGTTATCTTGGATGGCCTCTACTTCCAACATGACTCGGTGTGTTCCCTGTTCGGTCTGAGTTTTGAGATTCAAGAGATGGGTCTGCGCTTGCGGCAATTGCTCCGTGGAGGCATTGACGGGAGCGCTAAATTCGGAGAGTGTCTTCATCGTGGTGTCGATGAATCGGGCCAGCTCTCCGAGTTCTTCGTAGAGTTTCGTATCGGGAGTTTTCTCTTCCTGATCTAAATCATCGGTCGCTGGTTGCGACTGGGCCGCTGCGCGTGGTTGTGCCATCGTCCCCCCCCACCGGTTAAGAGCCGATTACTTGAAAATCTTGTTGATTTTGTCTTGCATCGTCTCTGCGGTGAACGGCTTGACGACGTAGTTGCTGACGCCGGCCTGGACGGCCTCCATGAGATTTTCCTTCTGGGCTTCAGCGGTGACCATCAGGACAGGAATTTTCTTCAACGACTCATCTGCGCGAATGGCGCGCAGCATGTCGATACCCATCATGACGGGCATATTCCAATCGGACACGACGAAGCCATAGGTATCCGCCTTGAGTTTGGTCAACGCTTCCTGGCCGTTCTCGGCCTCTTCCAGGTTGTTAAACCCCAGTTGTTTCAGGATGTTCTTGACGATCCGTCGCATGGTGGACATGTCATCAACGACAAGAATCTTCATATTTGGATCAGCCGGCATGGGTCCTCCTTACTGTTTCTCATGAATAACTGAACGGCCTGCATGAATGGTTTTGAACTGCCCTGCCGTGTCGTGCAGGGTCTCGGAAAATCCGATCATCAGGTATCCCTTCGGACGAAGGGCATCGCGCAGATCCGAGACGATCTGCGCTTTGGCTTTGTCGTCGAAATAGATGAGGCAGTTGCGGCAAAAAATGATATCGATGCCGCGGATGAGTTTCAGTCTCGGGCGGTCGTAGAGATTGACGTTCATGAACCGCACCATGTCTCTCACCGGCTGCACCAGCGTCTGCTCTTCTTTTTTGCCGCTGAAATAGCGCGCCAGCATCGTCGGCGGGACCTTGCGCAGCGAATGGGAGGAATAGGTGGCTGTGCGTGCGATGTTCAACACATTCTCGCTGATGTCGGTGGCCAGGATATCGATGGTCCAGCCGGACAACGGAGGGTAGTCGCGCAGCAGCAGTGCCAGGGTATAGGGTTCGTCTCCGGTCGAGCAGGCGGCGCTCCAGATCCGGAGTTGTTTCGTCTGGGCGTTCGTTTTCATCACTTCCGGAATCATCACTTTCATGAAACTGTCGAGCTGCGCTTCGTCGCGAAAGAAGTAGGTTTCATTGGTCGTGATGACCGTATACAGCTCGGTGATTTCGCGGTCCCGGTAGGCATCAAAGCGCAAGAAATTGAGATACGTTTCGAATGTCTGACACCGACAGGCCTTCAAACGAGGGAGCAACCGGCTTTCCAGCAGGTACGTCTTATTGTCTTGAAAATGAATGCCGGTCATCTCGTAGATGAGATCCCGGAGCTGCTTGAATGTCTCGGGGCTCAGTTTGGGGGCAGGCAGCTCCGCTTTTCTCACCGTGTTTGTCTCGGCCATCGCGTACCTCGTTCGAAACGCTAGAGGTGAGCTCACTCGCCGGAGCTCCCGAGGAGTCCGCGTCGCTCACGTGTTGTCGGCCCTGCACGCCCCGCTCTCGGACGAGAGATCAGTGGTGCTGGGTCCGGCTGTGCATCCAATCGTGAATGTCGCGTCGGAGGAACCGCCAGTGCTTCCCGATTTTGGAGGCCGGCAATTCTCCCAGACGCGCGAGCTTATACACCGTGGATTTCGGCACACGCAGAAACCGCGCGACGTCCGACACGGTGAGAATCTCGCCTTCCGAATGCGATACACTGTCGAGGCTGACGTTGGTTGTGGGCACAATAGCGTTGTTCATAACGGATATGGTATCGGTGGGCTCCATCTCAAACTTTAGTTGCCCGTTCGTGAACGATGAGGTTTAATAAGGCACAGGCAGCGAGCCGGCAGGGAATATCCCCCAATGGGCTTCTCTCCCTCAGGTTCCTAGGCCGAAAGACCGAGAACGGACATCGGCAATCACTCATCAGGCGGAGAAAGGTCTGGATGGCCACGATCATCTCGGTAGGATCAGGGAAGGGCGGTGTAGGAAAAAGCGTCATCGCGGCCAATTTGGCTATGTTATTGGCCAAACGGGGCAAGCGCGTCGTGCTGGCGGATCTCGATGTGGGAGGCGCCGACGCACATATTCTGTTTGGTCTGCTGAATCCTCCTCGTACCCTCACCGACTTTGTTGAACGGCGCGTGGAACGTCTGGAAGAAGTACTGCAGCCGATTTCGGCACATCCCTTCCTGCAACTGCTACCCGGCACGGGGGATACGCTGGCGACCGCCAACCTCCCCTATTCCAAGAAAAAGCGCCTGATTCGCCACTTTTCCCAGTTGCAGGCCGATGTGATCATCGTCGATATCGGGGCCGGCACCAGTTATCATGCGCTCGATTTTTTTCTCATGGCGGACCGCTACCTGACGGTGGCCACGCCTGATCCGACCTCAGTGCTGGACCTCTACCGCTTTATCAAATTGGCCGCCATTCGACGCGTCTTATCGGCGTTCTTGTCCCGGGACGCCGTGAGCGAAGCGCTGTCGGATCGTGACTTTTCCAGTATCGATGAGGTCATCCAGGCGGTGAGTGAAACCGATCCGAATGCCAAAGACACGGCGAGCCGGACCCTGCAGGGGTTCCAGCCGAACCTCATCGTGAATCGCGTCTCAGGCAAATCGCGTGTGAATGTGCTGCAGTTGAAAAAGCTGCTGAAGGAGTATGTCGGGGGAGATTTAACGATGTTGGGCGAAATTCCCGACGATCCGGCCATGACCCGCGCGGTCCGCAGCTATCTGCCGGTGGTGGAGTTCGAACCGACTGCGCCGGCGTCCGTCGCCCTCAATGGAGCGGCCGACGCGCTCTTAGCTGAACTGAGCAAACCTTCGCCGGTCTCCGCTGAATCCGTGCCCTCACCGGAACGGGCGGCCTAGACAGTCGCCGCACTTCATTCTGATCTTCGACTCTTCACAGATGAGTGTGCGCCGCTTTCCTCGTTCGTAGCCGTTCGGCTTGAACGTGGAGAATATGCCGGATAATCAGTTCTTGTTCGTCACCGCCCAGATCGACAAACTGGGTGGCAAGGTGAAATCCTGCCCTGCCCTCTTCGAGCGGCGTCACCCGAATGATCTTGGCCACGGTTTCGATCATGCTGAACGGCGGCAGGATCACCTTCAACACCAGAAGGTCCTCCGCCTGGAATTCTCTAGGTGTGTTGAATCCTAACCCGCCGGCACTGATATCCACATCGGTCAGTCGCGCGATGGCCACACTGCCTGGATGACTCTTTACCTGGGACTTAAGAATCGTCTCCAGCATCCAGTCGATTTTCGACACCCATGGCAGGAGCGGAGAGCCGGCAAAGGTCTCTCCTGCCCGCACCAGCAAATCAATGGTCGGTTTCGACACGGCTGTGGCAATGGTGTCCTCTGTCGCCGGCGGCAGATATTGGTTCATGACTTCCATCGGTTCGTCGGCTCGTCGATATTCGAGCAGCAGCCGATCGTCGATGCGGAGCCACTCGCGCCGCTCGTCATTCTTGATGTCATGATGCGGGTGCTGAAGCAGCCGCTCAGGTGATGGCCTCATACCAAACCTCTCTTGTGAAAAGTAGCGGAAAAGCCAGGTTGTGTGACCCCACGAACCTCAGGCTTCACGGTGTATCGTTACACTGTTGGAGGCAGGTTGTCCGCTACTTTCACGTAATTGGCGCAAGTGCCGCGTCACCTTGGCGGCCTCAACCAATAAACCGGAGATTCCGGCTTGTGCGACCAGGATGGCCTGGCGAACGTCTTCATCCATGGCCAGAAGTTGTTGCGCAAAGGTCCGGTCGGGTGTGAACGCAGCCAAACTCATGGCCCGCGCGCTGTAGCAGGCGTCGACTTGATCCCAGTCACCGGCCCGGGCGGCCTCGAGCGCTTGGATGGTGAGCAGTTCGATGGAGCGACGATCGTGGAGAGAACCGGGATGGGAGGAACTAGCTGCCGACATGCGCCACCGCTTCTTGCCGTGCGACGACCTGCCACCCTTCCCGCAGGGTTGTCAGGCAACGAATCGGACCGTCCAGGTGTTTCCCGTTATGACGAAGATTGGCTTGAATGCATTGCTGGACCATGTAGTCGTACAACCGATGCAGGGAGACGGCGATCTCCCCGCCCCGCTCAAAATCCAGGACGCTGGACAATTCTCCGACGATGGCCATACTGCGGTCGAGGAATCGGGCCTTATCCTTGTAGTTGTTGGTCAAGATGGCTTCCCGGGCGAGCTCCATCGATTGAATCGCCGAATCGTAGAGCAGGACGATTAATTGCACCCGACTGGCTGTCATGACTTGAGTCTGTTGATAGGCGTTAGCTGCCGTAGCAATCATGGTGACCTTATCTGGTTATTGTAACGCCTGGAGAGCGCTGGTTTGGCTGTTGAGCTTTTGAAGTAAGGCATCGAGCGAGGCAAACTGCAGTCGCAACCGTTCCTCGTATTGAGAGGCGATGTCTTCTTTGCGACCGATTTCGTCGGTGAGTTTGCTGATCTGACTGGTGATCGCGGTCTTCCTCACCGTAAAGGCACCGGTATCGACGGCATCGAGAAAATCGACAGCCTTGACCACACGGTCTGCAATGCCGCTGGAAGTCGTTTGTGTGACAAAGAGCGCTTTGGTGGCGTTGTAGTTGCTCGCCAGTGCCGCGTCTAATTTGGCCTCGTCTATCGTGACGGTACCATCGCGCTCTGTTTTGAATCCGACTGACCCCACGCTGGTGTACGTGGATAATCCACTGACGTCGCCGGACAGCGCGTTGCGTAACTGACTCAGGACGCTCTTCGCCGTACTCTCATTGAAGAAGATCCCGCCGGTCTTTGTGGAGATATCGTACGTCGTGCGTTCATTGACGAATTTCACAATATCGTTGTAAGCGGTCGCCAGAGCTTTGATATTGGTTTTGACGCCGTCTGGATCAGTGGTGATATTGACGGTGACCGGCTCCGGTGTCGGCGTCGTGACCATCTTGGATTTCAGCGTGAGGGTGACATCCGGAATCGCATCGCTGATCACGTTGCTCTCACGCTCGATTGAAATCGTGGTCTGGTCTGGCTCCCCGATCACCACGATGGCATTCTGCCCTGCTTGAAGCGTGCTGCTGCCTCCGGTTCCGCTCGTGTTGGTAAAGTCTAAGCTCGTGGTGTCCGTAACGACCGTCAGGGCATTGGCCGCGCCCGTTGCAGTGGCCGTGAGGGTCAAGCGGTATGCGGGGCTTGACGTTGTTCCTGTATTGATGACGGAGGCGGTCACGCCGGCACCCAGATCGTTGATCGCGGAGCGAAGATCGTCGAGCGTGGCGCCATCGTTCAGCGTCACCGTTTGATCCGCGCCGCTTCCCACTTTGAAGGTAAAGGTGCCTGCGCCGCCGGAGACGATCGGCGTGGTCGTGGCTGCGACTGCTTTCGCCGTGTTATTGGTAATCTGATGCGCTTTGGCCAACTGAGTGACCTGCACCGTATAGCTGCCGGTGGCCGCGCCCGTGCCGGCTTGAGCGGTCAATTTGGTGTCATCGCTGACGGTGGTGGTCGTGCGGTCGAAGCTGGTCGGGAGACGGAGGGCATTGGCGGCGCTCTGCAGGGCGAGCAGCTTATTGCCAAGGGTTCCGTAATCGGTCAGTTTGGTCTGTAGGTTGGTCTTCTTGGTATTTAACGCGTCGATCGGCAGGCGTTGGACTTTGGCCAGCTCAGACACGACCTGGCCAAAGTCCACACCATTGCCTAACCCGCCGAAACTGATCGCCATGACATCCCTTTCATGCCGTTGTGCAGGTTACACCTTGTGGTGCAGGAGCAGCCCTGTGGGCGTTTCCAGCCTCTTCGCAAGGTCGATGACTTCCTGCTGCGGTATCTGGCGGATTACCGTACCGGAATCTCCATCCATCACCTTGACCACCACCCGGTCCAGATCGGGATCAACTGTGAACTCCAGTCTGGAATCCGCTTTCTGAAACACTTCACGAACCCGTGAGAGTGCCTGTTCCAAGTCTTTCGCCTTTGTCTCAGGGGATGCCTCTTGAGCTTCAGGCGGCTGTGCTTCGACCTTCTTCTCAGTCGAATGCTGCGGCGCATTCTGCGTCGCTTGGATCGCGGCTGCGGGAAGGTCTTTATAATTCGACACATCGTGGACCATGTTGCCCTCCTAGGATCAGTCTGCGGGTAGCTCTCCTTATGGAGAGCTACCCGCGGCTGACGCCTTATCCTCGCAGCAGCGCTAACGCTTGCTGTGGCAGCGAATTGGCTTGTGCCAAAATCGCGATACCGGATTGGGTGAGGATCTGGTTCTTCGTGAACACAGATGTCTCTTGGGCAATGTCCGCATCTCGAATCCGCGATTCGGCCGCGGTGAAGTTCTCGGCCGTGACCGTCAGATTCTGAATCGCGACTTCAAAACGGCTCTGGATGGAACCGTAATTCGCGCGGGCGGTTGCGACTGCGCTGATCGCGCTGTCGATCTTGGCCAGCATCGACTGCGCGGCCGTGGCCGTCGACACGCTGGCGCCGGTCAAACCGACTGCCGCCACGTCGAGGTCATCCAAGGCCACATTCAACGAGTTGCCCGATCCACTCTTGAAGCCGATGAAGACTTCAAACGTGTTGCTGCTTCCACTCAGAAGCGGCTGACCGTTATATTCCGTCGTCGTTGCAATTCGATCGATTTCCGAACGCAACGCCACAAATTCCTGATCGAGGTAGGACCGCTCGGTCGTTCCCAACGTTCCGCTGGCAGACTGAGTCGCCAACTCACGCATACGAGACAACAAGCTACCCACGGTGGCCGCAGCGCCGTCTGCAACCTGGGTCAAGCTGATACCGTCACCGGCATTTCGATTGGCCTGATTGATACTGCGAATCTGGGCACGCAAAGTTTCCGACACACCCAAACCGGCCGCGTCATCGGCCGCACGGGTGATCCGCAAACCAGATGACAACCGTTCCACCGAACGGCCCAATTGAGCTTGGTTGACCGCCAGGTTCCGCTGGGCTGCCAGTGATGCAACGTTGGTATTGACTACTAATGCCATGACGTACTTCCTCCTGAAGATTCCGCACTACTCTCGGGTTCGCCAGCGTCCGTGCCGACGAGGTGGTAATCAGGCCTGGTGGAGACGTGGCCACATCCCCGCCGCGCCCTCTTACCGTGTTGCTGTGCCCCTTATCGGTAGGCTCTCAGGAAGACTTAAGCGGTTCAGAATGTGCAGAAAATGCCTGTAATGAGGAGCAGTGCCGGTCGGCGTGCCATATCGAATAACAACGAACACTAAGCTGCCATACCGGCGTCGGTGAGCCGGGGTAATAATTCGTATTCGAGCAGATCTGCGACCCGGATGGCGTCTGCCGTCGTGCGTGCTCCCAACAGCTCCTGAATCCAGGGCAGCAACGCGGATGACGATAACCCTTCGACGCCCTGGGTATGGCCGGCTTCCAGCATCTCCGTATAGTCTGCCAGCCGTCCGAGCCAGACATCGATGGTTCCGACGGGAGCCGTTCCGGAACGCAAGGGGCCAAGCAGCCCCTGCCCGTCCGTCCGCAGCTCTGCGGCAAATCGGTCGATGGCCTGTTTGGCCTCGATGATGATGGCATGCAGGGACTGGGAGACGGCCTGGATCGCCCCCACATCCCGAGCCTGCTGATTAAGGAACGGCGGGGTGAGATCGCGATCGCTGATGGTCTTCCCTCCGATGCTCAACGACGTCACGATGCGATGTTGCGCATGAGCCTTGTCGCTGAGTGCCGCAAGGGCGTTCATCATCGATGTGTCATCCGGCAACTGTAACTGTTCGCCGTCAAGGGTGATATGCATGATCAGGCTCCTTTGGAAAAGTTCAGATGCATGGTCATCTCTCGCTAAGCGGAACGCGCCATAGGCAGGTGTCGTGATTTCCCTCGTCGAACCGCTCCCTGCGCGGTGGTGAATGCGTGAAACGTGGTCGCCACGGCATGCAGTCGTTTCTGCCATCGCCGATAGGTGGCGAGACGGGCTTGCGCCAGACCGGTCAGGTCGCTGCCATCATCATTATGTGTATCGCGCACCATGGCCACTGTCAGGGAAGCCGTCGCCGGTGATTGCATACTGAGCGCGAGGATCTGTTGCCGTTGCGCGGTTTCCCGCAATTGCACCTGTTTCAAGGCGCTGACCGGTAGCGGACGTTTGCTCGTGAGACGCAACAGTTCTTCAGCGGTCGATACCAGTTGCTTCGCCAGAGGCGTCAGATGCTCGAATATGACCAGCGCGTCCGCCGAATCGGGAGACGGTTCGGGATGAGGCGGCACCTGGCTGGCACGACCGGTGAATTCCTCAAACCAGAATCGACGCCAAAAACGACCATACCACTCGACCAACGGATCTTCCCGTCCGGCCTGAAGTTCCGTGCTTCCCAGACCATCCTCATCGGCGCGCGAGCGATAGATTCTCGCTCCTGTGATCGATCGCGGGAAAGCGGCACCGGTCAACACGTGCAAGCACAAGGCCGCGATCTGATCCGGGACGAGTCGGTCTTTGCAGCCATGATGAAAACAAACTTGATCGAATCCGCAGGGGGCGCACTCGAGGTCCGGCTGCACCATCCAATGGCCCGGTCCATATGGTCCGGTCTCTCGAAAGTCGACGTGCCCGACCGAGAGATCGACGACCGGTGTGCCGACTGCCACAGCGAGATGCATGGGGCCGGTGTCGTTGGTCAGCAGGAGTCGGCATTGCGACAGCACGGCGGCCAGTTGCGGCAATGAGGTTTTCCCCACCGCATCGCAAAAAGGAGCGGTTCCCC
>DAONAB010000105.1:0-6681 GCA_035400805.1 Nitrospira sp.
CCGCCAAAACCTGCCACGATCAACGATGCCCCGGCAACCACCGGCACCAACAACGCCATTCACCCGCCGCCGGCAGTGCAGGCTCGCCTTCGTATCCAACCTGCCGCCCTCCGCGCGGTGCCCGAAGTCATCACAGCTCCCGGTGAGGTGGCCCTCGACCTGAAGCAGGTCGCCAAGATCACGTCCCGCATCGGCGGACAAGTAGAACGCATCCACGTGCAACTGGGCGATCGAGTCAAGAAAGGCCAAGCACTGGTCGCCATCGGCAGTCTGCAGCTCGATCAGTTGATCGAAGAGTATCTCGTGGGAAAGGCCCAGGCCGATGTGGCCGAGAATAGTTTTCGCCGGACCGAAAAACTGCGCGCGGACGACATTGTCACCGAGCGCAAACTGATCGAAGACAAGGGCCTCTATCTCGAAACACAGGCGCGCTACCAACACATCCGCGAACGACTGGCTAACATGGGGATTTCGACGGACGACCTGAAACAGGGCCCGCACGAGAAGAGTCATCTCTACACCTTGACCGCGCCGATCGCGGGGACCGTCGTCATCCAGAATGCGGTGCGTGGACAGGGAGTCGGGCCCGGTGACGAACTGTTTGAACTCGTCGATACCAGCCGCGTGTGGGTGTTTGCCAACTTGCCGATTGAACAGGCCCGGCAATTCAAAGAGGGAGACTCGGGCACCATCACGCCAAAAGGTGGCGAGGCCATCGTAGCGCCGCTCACCTATCTCTCGCCGGTGGCGGACGAGACCACCCGCACCATCCGTGTGCGTTTTGAAGTCGCCAATCTCCAGGGACAACTGAAACCACGTGAGTACGTCGAAGTGGCGCTTGGCTGGTCCGGGCCGCCGGTCGTCACTGTTCCCGTCACCGCCCTCACCACGATCGACAAAACACGTGGCCTGTTTCTCGAAACGACAGATGGGTACACATTCGTGCCGATCGACGCGGGCCGCGAAGGCGGCGGCGTGATAGAAATCCGGCGCGGCGTGAAGGAAGGCGACCGTATCGTCACCGACGGCGTGTTCGATCTGAAAAATGTGCTGCTGAAAGAACACATCGGATCGGGCGAATGAGGCGCGTATGCATCATCTGCTGACATTCTCGCTCCGCTATCGATTTTTTACACTCGTGGCGATCGCCGTGGTCATCGCCTCGGGCCTCTGGTCGTTCACGCACCTGACGATCGACGCCGTCCCCGATCTGACGCCGGTGCAGGTGCAAATTCTCACGCGTGCCCCGGCGCTGGGGCCGGTCGAGGTGGAACAATTCGTGACCTTTCCCATCGAAGCCTCCTTGAACGGATTGCCGGCCCTGCGCGAGCTGCGATCCATCTCACGGTACGGCCTCTCCGCCGTCACCGCAATCTTTGATGACCGCACGGACATCTATCGAGCCAGACAGTTTGTCGCGGAGCGGTTGGCCCAGGCCATGGAACGCATCCCTGCGGAATACGGCCGCCCGGTAATGGGCCCGCTCACGACCGGATTGGGCGAGGTGTATCAATTCACGGTGAAGGGCGAAGGCTATAGTCCGATGGCCCTGAGAACACTGCTCCAATGGGACATCGGCATGAAGTTGCGCGCCGTGCCCGGCGTGGTGGAGGTTAATATCTGGGGGGGCGAACCGCAGCAGTTCCACGTCATCGTCGATCCGTCGAAATTGTTGTCGTTTAAATTGTCGATGAAACAGGTATTCGATGCCTTGCAGCGCAACAACGCCATCGCCGGCGGCGGGTATATCGAACACCAGCGCGAACAATTGTCGATTCGCGGCGAAGCGCTCGCCACTCAGGTCGGCGATCTAGCTCAGATCGTGGTGGCCCATGGGCCCGGCGGCGTGCCCATTTATATTGCCGACCTCGCTGAGGTGAAAGAGGGATCGGCGCTCAGGATCGGAGCGGCCACGGCCATGGGAGAGGGCGAGACCGTCATCGGCATGGTGCAAATGCTGGCCGGGGAAAACGCCCAGGACGTCGTGACTCGCGTGAAGGAACGGGTACAGGATATTCAAGCGACCCTCCCCGCCGGTGTCATCATCAAGCCCTACTACGACCGCACGATCTTCGTCTCGAAGGTCATGCAGACCGTCCGCAACAACCTGCTGGAAGGCGGGCTGCTGGTCATTGCGGTCCTCTTTCTGTTTCTTGGCGATCTGCGCGCAGGAATCATCGTGGCCTCCGCCATTCCCCTCGCCATGCTGATCGCGTTCATCGGCATGATGCAGGCCGGGCTCTCCGGCAATCTCATGAGCCTCGGTGCGATCGACTTCGGTCTTCTGGTGGATGGCTCCGTCGTGATGATCGACAACATCCTCCGGCGGCTCGGGGAAAAGCCGCCCCCCACCAAGGAAGCCCGGTTGAAGGACGTGCTGGCCGCCGGCCAGGAAGTGTTGCGTCCCATGACGCTGGCCGTGACGATCATCATTCTGGTGTACGTCCCGATCCTGGCGCTCACCGGTATCGAAGGCAAGATGTTCCGCCCGATGGCCGTCACCGTCATCATGGCCTTGACCGGCTCTCTGCTCCTCGCTCTGACAGTGACGCCTTTGCTGTCCTTCTGGTTTTTGAGGGCAGCGCCCGGCGGGGAACGCACCGCCGTCATTCGCAGCGTACGACGAGTCTATGCGCCGTGGTTGCAGAAGGCCGTAGCCAAGCCGATCTGGCCCGTCTCGATCGCCGTGAGTCTCTTTGTCGTCAGCCTGCTGGCTGGAAGCCGGTTGGGCATCGAATTTATTCCGCGCCTCGAGGAAGGAGACCTCGCGGTACAGGTCTGGCGACTCCCGAGCATCTCGCTGAGCGAATCGGTCACCACGGCGTTGGATATCGAACGGGTCCTCAGGCGATTCCCGGAAGTCACGCAAGTCGTCACGCGCACCGGCAGCCCGGAAGTCGCCACGGACGTCATGGGCGTCGAGATGTCCGATGTGTTTGTCATCCTGAGGCCCCAGCGCGAGTGGGTCACGGCACACAGCCGCAACGAACTCATCGAAACCATGAAACGGCAGATCACCGAACAGGTGCCGGGCGTCGGCCTCGGCTTCACCCAACCGATCGAAATGCGTTTCAATGAATTGATTGCCGGCGTGCGTTCGGACCTGGCGGTCAAAATCTTCGGACCGGATCTCGATATCCTGAAGCAGCAGGCTGAACGGGCGGCGCGAGCGCTTCAGCACGTCCCCGGCGCGGCTGATGTCAAAGTCGAACAGGTCGCCGGCTTACCCTTGTTGCGCGTCATTGTCGATCGCGCCGAAATCGCCCGCTATGGGTTGACGGCTGAAGAAGTACTCACGCTCGTCCAATCGGCCCGGGTCGGGACGGTGGTCGGAACGGTCGTACAGGGTTCCCGGCGGTTCGAGTTGGTGGTACGGCTAGCGGACCGGGTCTCCCGTGATCCTGGTTCATTGGGCAGCCTGTTGATTCCGACTATGCATGGAGAACTGGTCCCGCTCTCACGGGTGACCAACATCCTGGTCGATTCCGGTCCGGCTCAGGTCAGTCGCGAGCACGTGCAGCGACGGATCGTGGTCGAGACCAATATCCGCGGACGCGATCTCGGCGGGTTCGTGGCTGAGGCTCAACAGGCCGTCGCCCAGGCGGTCACGCTGCCACCCGGGTATGAGTTGATCTGGGGCGGGCAATACGAACATCTGCAGGAGGCGGGCAAACGTCTGGCCATGGTCGTGCCGGTCACGCTCTTGCTGATTCTGGGGATGTTATCCGTGATTTTCGGCGCGCTGAGACCCGCTCTGCTCATTTTCCTCAATGTGCCACTCGCCTTGTCGGGCGGGATCCTGGCCTTGTGGATGCGGGGATTGCCCCTGAGCATCTCGGCCATTATCGGGTTTATCGCCCTATTCGGCATTGCCGTCCTCAACGCGGTCGTTCTCGTCAGCCATATCCGCCAGCTGGAGGCGGAAGGGGTTTCCACGGAGGAAGCGGTCCTGCACGGAGCGATGGATCGCTTGCGACCTGTGTTGATGACGGCCCTGGTCGCCAGCCTGGGTTTTCTTCCAATGGCCCTGGCGACCAGTATGGGGGCGGAAGTTCAACGGCCGCTGGCCACCGTCGTCATCGGGGGATTGTTGACGTCGACCGCCCTGACCCTGCTGGTGATACCGGCGCTGTATTCGCGCCTGGTGCCGCAGACTGAGTGCCGACCGCATCCGGCGGCCGCGCAGGCAGATGAACAGGCCTTGACGTGATAACCCCCTGTCGCATCACGAGAAATCCGCCATCTTCCGCACTCGGGACAACGCCGGTTCAGACTCTTTTCTGGACAGACTTTCATCCCGGCGGTAAGCTTTCTTCTACGAGGCGAGGTGTCTGCACGCGAGCCACGATCCGGCGCAGCCGCTCAAACGAATTCATACACAGCCCATCTTCCCGAGGAGTAGTTATGGCGACCATCATGGTAATCGACGACGAACCGTCCATCCGCGGCCTCCTGCGTGAGGTCCTGGAGCGATCAGGGCATAAGGTGGTCGAAGCCAAGGATGGACGCGAAGCCATCGATCTCTATCAGAAACATAAAGCCGATCTGCTCATCATGGACTTGCTGATGCCGGAAGTGGATGGACTGGAAGCCACGCTGCAGCTGAGCCGTGAATACATGGACACCAAAATCATTGCCATGACCGGCGCCCAAGGGGATCGGAATTTTCTGGATATCGCCAAGCTCTTCGGCGCGCACCGAACGTTCGAAAAACCGTTCGATTTGAAGGAAATGCTGAACGCCGTAGAGGCGGAACTGGCGCAGAAATAACCGCCTCGCCCAGCCCCAATCACTCAGGCCATCGCGTAGCAGGAAAAAGTGCTGGCAACCCTCGCGCCGATTCTGCCAGAATCGGTCGTGCACCGGACCCCCACAATCAGGCGCTCGTGCTTGTAACCCCGTCCCTCGTCAAACGTCTCTGGTATGCCTGGAGCATCCTCATTCTGCTCGTGGGCATCCTGCCCCTCCATAACTTCGTCGGCCACGCACATTGGCAATATATTCGTTGGGTGCCGACGCCGGACCAGTTGAGTTCCCCGGCCATCCTGCTGGATCTTGGAATTGATGCGGTCGCTAACATCCTGCTCTTCGTGCCTTTCGGCCTGCTTTATATGCTGAGAGGCCTGGATGGCAGAGCGCCCTCCCCCGTCCACCTGGTGCTGATGGCGTTCGCCCTGTCCTTCAGCATCGAGTACTACCAGGTCTACTGTCACAATCGCAGCACCTCGCTCCTCGACCTGCTGGACAATGTCCTGGGCGCCTATCTCGGAATGAAGGCGGGAGAAGCCTATGTCAGGAATAGTACGGCAGGAGTGGGAAAACCGGTCGCATAACACTATTGCCAGCCTGTCGGATCATAGCCCCGATCACGCAGACACCGATCCACATAGTTCGTAAAGGCCGCGCTGGGTGGGGAGCGTTTGAACAGGCCTCGCAACAATCCCGCCGTTGCGCCGCTGGCCGCGCCGACCATTGCTCCCCGACCCGGATGCCCCAGAATCGCCCCGCCCACCGCGCCGGCAGCAGCACCGACAGCCCCGCCGCCCACGGTCCCGGTTGCGACCTGGGCCGTCTTCCCCTCGCTGGGCGAAGCTCCGGCCTCCTTCGCCAGGGCCATGCAGTCCTGAATATCAGCCTGCGCGGCCTCGGCGCCGACCTCTTGGTAGCGGGCATTAGGATAGAGAATCGGTTTGGGAGCGGCGCAGGCAGACAGCACGAGACTCACGAGACAGAGACCAGCCATGTGTCTCACGGCACAGACCTCCGGGGTGCTGGATGACCGCAAGGAACTGTAGACCGGCCCGGCGATGCCACGGTCGCGATTACATCCGGCCGCCTAAGTCCTTGCGCTGCAGCGTTCGCATCATCACGGAATCGTTGTAGGCCACCTCGCTGAGTGCATCCAGGATGTGCACACCTTTGGCAGCTACCAACTCTTTGGCTTTGGTGTAGTTCTTTGCGCTGAACCGGGCCACCGCTGGCTGGCCATTCACAATCTGGCAGGCCAGAACTTCACCGGCGGCGACGTCCATCGTTCCCCCTTCTTCAACCAGCTTTTTCGCCTGCGGCACCGTAATCTGATGCAACTGCGCAAACTCCTCGAGCCCGCCGGTTTCCACCAGGCGCCCGTCGGGCATGATGCACAGCCGTTTGAAATGGGGAGACCAATCTTTCCGGAAGTCGATGAACTTGATATCGCCGCCTTTGGCGACGGCACGGTCCAGCGTGCGGTAATCGAGGCCAAGATTTTTCTGTGCCAGTTTGGTTTTCAATTCCTCCGGCAGCGTCCGATAAAAGATCTCTGTGGCGGCATCGATCATTGAGACGGCGCGTGCGCGCGCCCACTGTTCCGCCTCGGCAAATTGCATGAGATCCAGCACCCAAGTCTGCTTGGGTGAGGCACCGGTTGCATCCACCCGGCAGGCAAAGAGTCCCCGCGTGAGCAATCCGCCTACCTGCGGGTAGACGTAGACGCCGCCGTCGGTCAGAAGTTGCATCATCTGCTCCAACGGCACATCGTAACTTTCCGCCAGGATCTTCGCGTGCGCCGCCAGATCTTCCGGCAAGGTCATGGCGCAAGCCGTCACGTTTCCCGGCGCATCGAATTCCGAGTAATCCTCGATCACGTTGTACAGAATCGGCGGCTTCGGCTTCTCAATCTTCTTCTTGATCTTGAACATA
>DAONAB010000105.1:6781-9033 GCA_035400805.1 Nitrospira sp.
GTAAAGTGATAGAGCGATTGCAGCGTCAGGTCCTTGATCCCGACGATCTCATGGACCGGATCATCGAAAAAACAGCCGATGCCCGTCCCTCGCACTCCGGCTGCTTCCGCTTCTAGATACAGCACCTGCCCGACCAGCCCTGCTTCCCAGAAGAGGCGTGGATACCACCAAGCCCCACCCTGCCGCAAGCGCCCCTCGAATTCGGCCAACATGCCGAGTGAAAACGCGCTGTCGCCGGCAATGGCCTGATGGCAACTGACCTGGGCAGCCAGACGCTGCGCATTGCCTTGCAGCAGCCAGTACAAGGGCAAACCGTCCGGACAACCAGGCACCGGCGTCCATTCCAATTCAGGGTTCATGGCCTGTTGCAGCATCGACAGTTTCTTCGCATCACGCACCAACACGTAGAGACCAGGCGCCAAACCTTCCACCCGATGCACGAACAACAGCAGATGAATCGCCGGGTCCCAGGGCAGGAGATCCCACGGCATGGGCCGGTGCAGCTGCGGATGGTGGGCCTGAGGCATCAACCGATGCAGGATATGAAAAAATGTGGCGCTGGCAATCGATGTGCGCCCGTCGAACGACACGGCGCTGCGGCGCTGTCTGATGATCTTCGCGGCGTCGCTCGTGGAATCTGAAAGGTGACGCGGTTCGGAATGCACGGGCAGCTCAATAGGGAGAGATGCCAGCAGGCGTTCTTCGCTGGTCTTCCATGAGGCCTCTGCCGCCTCGTCGATCGCCTCCCAGTGCACACCATGTTCGCGGCTCAATACATTCGCCCGGCCATGCCATGGTCCAGCCGCCAGCTGCTTCACCACCGTCTGATCCAAGCCCAACGGCAGGTGTGGCGCCTCGTGCATCACATGCGTAGAGGGCCAGATCACTGCCAGGCAGTCGGGATGTTCCGGTTCGGCCTCGCCAAAATCCTCCTGGCGATGGGTTCCCAACAGCCGTGCCACCTGATTTTGTTCTACCCCGTCCAGCAGCAGCATCGTCCATCCAAGCGTTGCAGCCGCGATACGTGCGGAACCAAGCGCATGGCCGACGTCGTGGTTGCAATAGCGGAAGGCCCGTTCCCCGTACTTCCAGGCTTCCCGCCAATGGACGGAACTGAGGCCGAAGAGAAACGCGCCGTCCGGAAATGGCGCGAGCAACTGTGTGATCTGGGCGGGCGGAACGTCCGCGCGCAACTCCACACCATGTTCTTTGGCTGCGTAGTGATAGAGACCTGGCGTCAGATCCAAGCCCTCGACCGGCTGAACCAGCACATACCCTTCCGTCGGATGCAGATTGCCGGACGATGGATTGTTGCGGAGGGCCCACTCCGACTCTCCTGCTCGCTTCCAGGCCGAAAGCCCGAGCGCCAGTTCGAAAAACCGGGAGAGGGTCGTGATGGTCAGCGGCTGTGAGGCCACGGCGCCTGGCTGATACAGGGCTTCATACGCCGGCGACTGCGGGTCGTCCTCAGGATTCAGCAAGGGCAACCGGATCAGCTCCGCGCCCTCGAATCGCCGGAACGGATTGGGTTGATTCGCCCAATCCAAAAACCCGGACGATCGCGCGTATCGATCAAACTGATGTTTCGTTCGAATATGATAGGCGATCACGCGGTCGATCGGATCCATGGCGGCAGGCTCGGCAGGCGAGCCGGGAGACGGTTGGTCGAAGGTCATGCGCGCAGTCTAACGAGGCGGATGAAAGAAAGTAAACGCACCTCCTCATCACCCCAGCAGCCTCGCGATTCCGAAGGCCGCCGCGGCAGCGAGCCCGCCGACCAACACCGTGTGGACCCCGCCTTTCCATGGCGGCACACCGGTGAAGCCGCTTTTGACGTAGCCGAAGGCGAACAGCGCGACGGGAGTGACGGCCACCGACCACCACAGCGCGGTCGTGATCTCCCGGAACACCATGTAGGGCAGCAACGGAATCAGTCCCCCGACCACGTAGGACAGCGCGATCGTCCAGGCGCTCCACCGCGCCCGCGAGGGATCAGGCTCTTCCAATCCCAGCTCAAAGCGCATCATGAAATCGACCCACCGGCTGGGATTCGCTTGAAGCGAGTCGATCAACGGAGCAATGTGCTCATCACGCAATCCATAGCCCCGAAAAATCTCGGCCACTTCTTCGGCTTCCTTTTCGGGGATATGCTCGGTCTCCCGCAATTCCCGCGTGCGCTCCGCAATATAGTGCTCGCGGTCGGTCTTGGCCGCGAGATACCCGCCCAACCCCATCGCGATGGACCCGGCGGC
>DAONAB010000106.1:0-8997 GCA_035400805.1 Nitrospira sp.
GAGCGAGAATCGTTTATGGCGAAATCGTACGACACCCCGGCCCGTGATAAGACCATCCGGGAGCTGTGCATGGTGCCAGATGCGTTAATCTTAAACTCTCTCCCTCCCGGGTACCTCTAAACACGCCCGCCAGTATCTCCCTGCTTTGGACATGCGTCTAGAGAGCAGATCCTTCGTTTTGGGAGAGACCATGTGAGCAGCTGGTGGTACCCGCAGGACATACGTGAGTTTCACTCAGACATCTGTTGAGGAAATGAGGAACGCCCGGTTCTGCGCTCCCATGTGGATCGTAGCAGAAAGATCACAGGCCGACCTTACGGTCCGGCCTTTCAGTCGAATGAACTTCTCGCGGGCGAAACCGTTGACGCTGAGACTGTCGGTACTCACATTACTTTTTCGCAGCCGGCCGAGCATTGCGAAGATCGACGGGAACCGACAGGGGCTCCAACTGCACACGCTTATGATGCATCGCCAACAACACCGCGTTTCCCGGAGCCGCCTGGTAATCTCCACGGAAGCTCTTATAGTAACTCATCACTTTCCGGACATAGTCGCGAGTTTCGGGATAGGGCGGAATGGCATGATACCGTTCAACCCGGCGTTCGCCGGCATTATACGCCGCTACAGCCAGCCGTATATTGCCGTTGAATCGATCCAGCAAATACCGTAGATGCCGCGCCCCACCGCGAATGTTGTCGCCCGTATCGTACAAGTTCCGCACTCCGTGACGAATGGCCGTTTCAGGAATCAATTGCATGAGCCCTATCGCTCCGGCTCGCGAAATGACGGTGGGATTAAAATCCGACTCCGCCTTGATCACGGCCAGCAGCAAGGCGGGATGCAGGTGGAACTGCCAAGCATAGCGTTCGACGGCCTCTTCTACTTCTGCGACGGATGCTCGATGCGAAAACCGGTTCCGTTGCAAATCAGCCGGGCGAAAACGACCGTCACTGGGGACATTCGTCATTTCGAACACGCCGTTCGCGCCCACATAGCCGTAGATGTCGCTGTCCGCGGAAGCGGACTCTCCCACAACCAACACACTGGCGATAGCCAATGGCAGCGCCCAGGAGACGGATGCCGGCGCCTCTCCATCACAGCGATCTTCTCGAGAAGCTAGGCGCTGAAGACTCCCTTCGTTCCGAGCGGATTGTTCGTGGGCCATAGGTCCTCCCCCTTCCCCGCCACCTTTTGTGCGGGGCACTGCGTTGTGAACCACGCCTTCTTCCGCAGAATTCATGCCACTTCATGGGACCGTACAAAACTGGGCACGGCCAATAACATCGTGCGGTTACATGGGGCGATCCGACGGCCGGTCTTTGTCGAACACGCCAGGATTCTGAGACGAGCCATTTTGGGCCATCATCTGGCCAAATTTTGGCGATCCTCTCGTTGATCTCGGTGGTATGAACCCTGCAACCTGGCTGCTGATGCGGATGGACTGATACAGCACCAGGCTATGGCGTGAACAGTGCCCCGACAAAATGATCGCGCGAGGAAACAGGCTCTTGTTTGAAGGTTCGAACCGACATGCTAGAATCCCGTCCAAGCCGGTCCCTCACATGCACACGCCGGAGGCCAGGGAGACGCCCGCACCGAATCCGTGCCCAGTCTTGCCATTCAGATATGAAGATCAGGACCCTACCGGCACTCATGGCTGATTGTTTCCCAAAGATCTATCCTCACGGCTCGCTTCACACCAGCCCATGGAACCGGGCAACAAACTGGAAGCTGAGCGAGACCGCATGATCAAACTGCTTCTTGTTGAAGATAATGCCGTCGACGCGCAATTGACGCAGGATCTTCTTGCCGAATGGTCGCTGGACCGTTTTGAGATCACCCACGCCTCCGTTCTGGCCGATGGACTCGCCCGATTGGGCCGAGAACGGTTCGATGCCGTCCTTCTCGATCTCTCGCTCCCGGACACGCATGGCCTGCCTACCGTTACACAGGTCTTAGCCACCAGTCCTGATGTTCCGGTTGTCGTCCTGAGCGGACACGATGACCATCCGCTCGCGTTGCAGGCGCTCCAACACGGCGCGCAGGACTATCTGGTTAAGGGGGAAGGCGGGACGGAGTTTCTCGCACGCTCGATTCTCTACGCCATAGAACGCAAGAAGGCGCAGGAGCGGCTGACGTACCTTGCGCAGCATGATCCGCTCACCGGACTGATTAATCGGGCCCTGTTTCGTGACCGGTTGATCCACGCCATGGCGCGCAGCAAGCGGAAGGATCACCCCCTGGCGGTGATGCTGCTCGACCTGGATCGCTTCAAAGCCGTCAACGATACGCTCGGCCACGACATCGGCGATCAGTTACTGAAGGAGGTGGCCGCGCGATTGATGGAATGCGTGCGAGAGGTCGATACGGTCGCCCGATTGGGCGGCGATGAATTCACCGCCATCCTCGAAGGGATCTCAGGCGAAGAAGATGTGCTGGTTGTCGCGAAGCGGATCGTGGAATCGATCGGCACGCCATTTCAAATCGGGCCGCACCGCATCTCGATCGGCGTGAGTATCGGCATTACCCTCTATCCCTCGGATGATGAAGATCTCGACGAACTGCTCAGGCACGCCGACAAGGCTATGTACGCCGCTAAACAGCAAGGGGGAGGCCGGTATCACTTCCATTCGCCGGCCGGACAGGCTCCGTCCGACGTCCCCGCTCCGCTCCCGTAAACAGGCAGCTTGCCGCCACAGCCCCTCAGCCCGGTTCGATCCATCAACTCAACAGAACTCACCGCTACCGCCCGATATCGGCGAGAGGCTGCTCCGTCACTACTAATGAGCCGCGGGGATTGGGCAGAAAGACGTTCGCCGCCACCAATTCCTCTTGCGATGGGGTGGGACGTGAATCCGGCGTCATCACGAGTCCCCAATGCTGGTTGTCGCGGCAAACATTGTCCAGCAGCAGGGCCTCTGCATGATGGAACAAGAGCATCCCGCTCAGCATGTTGCTGTGACACACATTCCGGACGCATTCCGGATGACTTCCCGGATCTCGCACCGCCAACCCAAAATGGTGGTTGCCGTAACAGACGTTCTGCGCCACTCGCGGTTGCGCGCCGGCAAACACAAAGATACCGGATTCCCGGTTGGAACAGACTTCATTGTCGATAAACGTCGGCCTCGCTTCAGGGCCGTAGATCACCACCCCTGACAAAATTCCTTCCATAGCCCGGCACTGCGTAATGGTGCACACCGAGTCCAGGATATTCATGGCGGAATGCTGATCGCTCCCCACATACCGGAAGGTAATCCCGGAAATCATGCCATTGGGCACCCGTTGCAAATAGAACGGGCCGCCACGTCGACTATAAATCTGCACATGGTCCCGACCGGCCCCGACAAGGAGCACCGGCTTGTCGGCGACAAACACCTTATCCTCATACACACCCGGGCGGATAAAGATTTGGTCATCCTCACCGGCATCTTTCAATGCCGCACTGGGACGAATGTATGCAGCGGGATCACGGGCATCGACAATCAACGTCTTGCCGCCTTTGGGATTCGGTGGCGGCTCTGCGAGGGGATCCTTCTTCACGCCGAACAACGGAGACTCATGTGATCTATCCATACGACGGTCTCAATCCTCTATGAACTCGCATCTGCCCACGCAGTCACCGCCACACAGGGAACGCTAACCGACAACAAACGACAACGTGCGTTCTGTCAACCTGCCTGCCCTCACCCTCACACGCGGCGCGTTTCCGAACAATTCTGTGTGCTTTCCGCACAGGACTTCCGCGCCTCCTCGCCACTCCAAAGAGGCCAACCCTACAATTTCTCAACAGGTTCTTCGACTACCCGCGTCTGGTGCGCTTCTTTCATATCGACGGCCACGACAATGAACCCGATCCGGGCTCGATTACTACGGAAGAAAGAGGGGCTGCTATGACCATGGTTCAACTCACCCTTGGGAAGCTGCGAGGCATCGGGGCCGCAATGGTGTTGTTCGGCATGTTGGCGAGCGCGGCCGATCTGTTCGCGGCGTCGCCCCAGCCACCGGATGCCTCACGCCGCCTCTACGACCGCGTGATGGACGAGTTCCGCCACAAAGACTACCCCGCAGCACTCGCCGGGTTCCGCTTCTTCCTCGAACTTCACGGACAATCCTCGTTGTCGGCCAACGCGCAATATTGGATGGGTGAATGTCAGTACCGTATGGGACGGCATGAGGACGCGCTGGGCTCATTCTTTAAACTGATTTCAGACTATCCGATGAGCCAGAAACTCGCGGCCTCGACCCTTAAAATCGGGCAGATCTATACGAAACAGGGAGATCTCGAAAAAGCCCAACTGATGTACGAGCGGGTCACGGGCGAATATCCTGATAGCCCGGAAGCCGAAGTCGCGCGTAAGGCCATCGAGGCCGCGTCCGCAAAAGGTGAACCAGTTGCGACCGGGCCGAACTGACCGAACCGCCGCAGGCGATTTCTACTGGTCGATCCAGCGGCGAGGTCTTTGACCGTCCCGTCCTCAGTCCGGATCGGCCAGATCCAATACCGTCACGAGACCAGGAACCGTATACGCATGAAACGGACTCAGGCGTACGAGCTGGACGCCGGCGGCGCGCAACGCACTGTCGAAGAGAGAGTCCGGCGTTCCATCCGCTTCCCCCTCTGACGCCGGTCGCTCCACTTGCACTACCTTCTCCACCAACCGGCTGCCGGGATGCACCAACACAAAGGTGGCGCGTGTGAGCGCCAGCTCCCGCAGCGTTTCAGCCGGCGGCATCCCGGAGGGAACGCGCAAATCCAGCACGCTCCAGAGGGGAATTTGAGTAAACAAGAGATATCGATCTTCGACCGCAAGTCGGAGAAGGTTATAGAGCTGAACTTCTTGATCTGTCAGCAGAGGCTTGGGGGCGAACGTCATTCCAGACGGCAGGCTACCGGCCGGCGCACTTGGCACACGCCGCCGTCCGAATGTCTCCCACGCCAGGCTGCCCAGAAAGACCAGCGCGCCGATACCGAGTATAGGATACAGAACATCCATGTTCATGCGATGTCGTTAATGCGGCCCATACACGCCCATACCCTGCCTACCCGCACCTCCCGGAACTATCGAACCGAGTAGCACAGGCCGACGAGCGCCTGTCACCTGCGGGACATTCGTGCAGTGCCCCTGCAACAAGTCATGTGCCAGCAACGCGAAGGCCGTCGCCTCAAACGCCTTGCTACTCCATCCGCACTCATCAAACGAGAGCACGGGGGCAGGCGCAAAGACGGTCCGGATCGACGCCATGATGGCGCGATTGGAAACCCCGCCTCCCCCGATAATCACGTCATCGATCTTGCCGGGAACCCAGCGCCGGGCCGAGCCGATCGCCTCAGCCGTCCAGGCCGCGCAGGTCGCCAGCAGATCTTCCATCGATAATCGTGCGCGCTTCTGCTTGTCGCGCAACCTACGCACGAAGGGCGCACCGAACTCTTCCCGACCGGTCGACTTCGGCGGACGCCGCGCCAGGAACGGATGGGCCATCAGTTCGGTGAGCAACGGCCGATGTATAGTGCCCTTTCTCGCCCATCTGCCCCCGGCATCATACGCACGCGTGCCCTGTGTCGCATCCTGTACGATCGCATCGAGCACCATGTTGCCCGGGCCGGTGTCGAACGCCCGCACATCGGCCAGCCCGCCTCCGGCAGGAAGATAGGTCACATTACTGATCCCGCCGATATTCACCACCAGCCGCGCCCGACGGGCATGGCTAAAAGCGACCGCATGCGCATAGGGAACCAACGGAGCACCTTCACCACCTGCCGCCATATCTCGCGGACGGAAATTGGCCACGGTGGTGATGCCCGTACGCTCTGCAATCACGGCCGGCTCACCAATTTGTAAGGTCGATCTAATCAGGCCCAGGCCCGGCTCACGCCGTCCCTTCGGCAAATGATGGATCGTCTGGCCATGGGACCCAATGGCATGAATATCGGCGGGCTGATGTTTGGCCGCGCGGATCACCTTGAGTGCCGCCTTGGCAAACAATTCCCCCAGGTACGTATTCATGTGACAGATCTCCGCCACGTCCCCGTGAAGCGACAGATCCACCAATCGTTGCTGCAATGCTCGAGGATAGGGTGAGGAGGCAAAGGCGATGGGTGTGATCTTCGGTCTGCCCCCGCGCCGGACAATACTCACCAGCGCCGCGTCTATCCCATCCGCCGATGTCCCGGACATGAGTCCGACTACCTTCATCCCGCCCTCCATTCAGTACGGCAGCCAGGTATCGGCCTGACTGGCGGTGCGCTACGCTAATCGAAACCACGGGACGGGTCAAGCGGTACGCCTCGGCCAAAGACCCGTTGTGCGCGGGCCATCGCGTTGACTTTGGGTACTTCGGGTGTTACCGTCCGCCGGATGTTTCGCCCAATTTCCCTGACGATTTTCATGTTCTCCATGATGCTGTGGAACCCTTTCGGGGCGGTCCGCACGGCATCGGCGGTCGAGCCGCTCAACGTCGTGGTGACGCTCCCGGTCCTGAAAGATTGGGTGCAACAGATCGGCGGATCGCATGTCCATGTCGTCTCGCTCATGACCGGGTATGAGAGCGAGCATACCTACTCGCCCAAACCCAGCGACCTGGTGGCCGTCCGGAAAGCTTCCCTCTTTTTCGAGGTCGGCGCGGGACTCGAAGTGTGGGTTTCCTCCTTGGTTAAGAATGCCGGGAACGCCTCCTTGCAGGTGGTCACGACCTCCAAGGACATTGCATTGATCCCGGATCACCCCGAGCCGACTACCGATGTCCATACGCACCACCATGCAGGTGGCAATCCTCACGTGTGGCTGGATCCGTCCGCGGCCGCCACGATGGTGCAGCATATTTCGAAGGCGATGGCGGAAGCCGACCCTCCCCACGCCGCAGAATACCGCACCAACACGGCCGACTATCTCCAAGCTCTTCTGCGTGTTCAGGAGGAATCGCTGGACCGGCTCAAACGAGTGCCCAACCGGGCCGTCATCGTCCACCACCCGGCTTGGCCCTATTTTGCCCGACGCTACGATCTGCAGATCGCCGGAACCATTCTCACGCAACCTGGAGGAGAACCCTCTGCACGGCATCTGCATACATTGATCGACACCATTAAGCGTGGCCATATCCGGGTCATTATTTCCGAGGTCCAACTCAATCAGAAGGTTCCACAACTGTTGGCCCGGGAAACCGGGGCGCACATCGCCGTGCTGACCACCTTGCCGGGCGGTGTTCCGGGAACCGAGACCTACCTCGACATGCTCCGCTATAATGTGCTCCAATTGGCTCACGCGCTTGAACAGACATAACCGCCGCCTCGACCCGAACATCGACGACAACCAGCATCTCCATCGAACGCGCCACGCATGACCCATCCGATTATCCGTTTTGACCATGCGACTTTCGGTTTTCCCGGCACCGTGGCCCTGGAAGACATCTCTCTGTCCATTCCCGAATCGGAATTCGTCGGGGTGATCGGCCCGAACGGATCCGGAAAGACGACGCTCTGCCGCGCTGTGCTCGGCTTGATGGCTCCGGTGAGCGGCACGCTCCGTGTCCTCGACTGTGCCTGCGAAGAATTGCGTTGCCACCATCGAGCCCTCATCGGGTATCTCCCGCAAAAAGGCATGCTCGATCGAAATTTTCCCGTAACCGTGTTGGAAGCGGTGATGATGGGACGCTATGGCGCGCTCGGCCTGTTTCGACGGCCATCCGGAAAGGATCGCGACATCGCCCGCCAGGCACTCACGCAAGTGGGCATGGACCATCACCGGGATTCCGCACTGGGCGCCTTGTCCGGCGGCCAGCAACAGCGTGTGTTCATCGCGCGGGCCTTGGCGCAGCAGCCGCGCATTCTCCTTCTCGATGAGCCCACCACCGGACTGGATCTGACGGCCCAACATAACGTCGTGGAATTGATCGAACAACTCCACCACGAGCTGAAACTGACGATTCTCATGATTACCCACGACATCAATATGATTCGCTCGCGGGTGGATCGATTGGTCCTGCTGAAGACCAAATTATTCGCGGCGGGCCCTCCGCAGGACGTCCTGAAGCCGGAGATTCTCAGCCAGGTGTATGGCAAAGAGTTGGTCATTACCGATAAAGACTTCATCATTGTAGAAGACTACCATCATCACCATTGACGCCTTGCTGATCGGATAAGGGAACCGGACCTCAAGACACCAGCTGTTCAATCACCGTTCATCATGCGCGCATTTCACAGGCTCATAACTCCGTGACACCATGCTAGAGCTCCTCGCCTACGATTTTATGCAACGCTCCCTCCTGGCTGCTGCGCTGGTGGGCGCGGTCTGTTCCGTAATCGGCGTGTTTGTGGTGTTACGAGGGCTGGCGTTTGCCGGCGCCGGGACGGCCCATGCCGCATTTGCCGGCGTCACGCTGGCGTATCTGCTCGGCCTGCCTCCCCTCAGCCTCGCCATCGTGTTCGGACTTGCCACGGTGTGGATCACGGGCTGGGTCGAGGAAAAGGGCCGCATGAAGTTGGACGTGTCCATCGGCATCCTCTACACCGCGACCATGGCTCTGGCCATCTTATTTCTGGGGCTCATGAAGACGTACAACCCGGAGGTCTACGGCTACCTCTTTGGCAGCGTGCTCTCCGTGACCACTGAAGAGCTCCTGACCATCGGAGGACTGAGCATCGTGGTGCTGGGAACGATTCTTCTGCTGTCGAAAGAGCTCTACTTCATCGCCTTCGACCAGGAAATGGCTGCAGCGTCAGGTGTGCCCGCGCGGCAGATTTTCTACCTCCTCCTCACACTGGTGGCCTTAACCGTCGTGATCGCCTTAAAAACGGTCGGCGCGATTCTCGTGTTCGCCATGATTCTCATCCCGGCCTCCACCGCCTACCAGCTCACCCACAGCCTCACGCAGATGACCCTCTACTCCATGCTGATTGGCATCTTCTGTGCCGTCACCGGCGTGTTGCTGTCGTACGCCTTTGACCTGCCATCCGGGCCATCGATCGTTCTCTTAGCCACAAGCCTCTTCTTCCTGGCC
>DAONAB010000107.1:0-8970 GCA_035400805.1 Nitrospira sp.
CGAGTGCTGAAAATCCCTTGTCGCAGGCGATCAACTCAGGGTTCGTTTCTTCGAGCATCCGTAGCCGGACGGCGTGGGAGTTGAGATTCTGCCATCGGATTTCATCGCCGACTTGCACGATCAAGTGACGAGGTGCGACCTCCGCGCGGATATTGAAATATCGGACCGCACCGGTAAGGCGCGGGCCGGATGGGGTGCTGCAACCGGACTCGGCGACGAGCAGGCCGAGCAAAATGAGAAGCGACAGCGTTCGACGCATGCGCGATCCTACAAAATCGAGGGAGGAGTTTTCTACTCGGAATGTTACGAGGCGCAGGGGACTCCATGGTACCGGTCAACCGAATGGTCCATCCGGCGTTGTCCTAAAGAGCGACAGTTTGACCGCGGAGAGCATCTCCTATGGGTCTGACCTTCGATGAAGCCCGCCATCTGCTGTCTCGTACCGGTTTCGGAGGAACACCGGATGAGATCCGCTCGCTCATGGCATTCGACCGGCCCGGAGCCGTCACGCAGCTGCTGACCATTCTCAGGAATAAGGCCGTCACTCCGCCTCCCTCCTGGGTTCATCGGCTCCCTCCGCTACCGAGGTGGCGAAAACTCTGGACCGAGCGCGAGCGCAAGGCCTTTCACGAGCAACTCAAAGTGCAGGGCCATGAACTCAAGGCGTGGTGGTACCGGGAACTCGTCACGACGCGCCATCCACTCCTCGAGCGCATGACCCTGTTCTGGCACAATCATTTCACGTCCAGCTTGCATAAGGTGCGATGGCCGGCATTTCTGTATCAGCAGAACGTGCTGCTGCGGCTGTATGCCGTGGGATCGTTTCGCACGTTGCTGCAGGCTATTGCGAAGAATCCTGCCATGCTGCTGTATCTCGACACGCAGACCAATCGCCGGGAGCATCCCAATGAGAACTTTGCCCGGGAATTATTCGAACTGTTTACGCTCGGCGAAGGGCACTATACGGAACAGGACATCAAACAGGCTGCACGGGCGTTTACCGGCTGGCACCTCGACCACCAGACCGGCGCGTTTCGCATCGATCTGCGCCACCATGATGAGGGGCCGAAGGAGGTATTCGGCAAGAAGGGGAATTTTGAGGGAGACGATATCCTCTCGCTGACACTGGAGCAGCCCCAAACGGCTCGTTATCTCGTCGGCAAACTGTGGCGTGAGTTTGTGTCCGACCGGCCGGATCCGGTCACGGTAGGGCGTCTCGCCGACGTGTTGAGACGCAAGAACTATGAGGTCGCCGAGGTATTGAAGGAATTGCTCCTGACCGCAGAATTTTGGGCGCCGGAGAATCGAGGCGTCCTGATCAAATCGCCGGTTGAGCTCATCGTGGGAACGACGAGATTATTCAGTCTTCCGCTCGATGAGGCGACGCCGCAGATCGCGTATGGCCGCAGGCTGGGGCAGGATCTCTTCGATCCTCCAAACGTGAAAGGTTGGCCTGGCGGTACGCGCTGGATTACCACCTCAAGCCTGCTGGATCGCACCCAGCTGCTGCATCGGGCCATTCGTGGCCATGAGACGGGCCATGCACATGGCATGGCCGAGATGAAACAGTCACAGGGCGGGACCTGGCTTGCCGCAGAGCCACTCGACGTGGTGCGGGCGACGCTGCTTCCGCTTGCGCCGGTGCAGCCGTTGACCGCGGGGGAGGAGCGCGGCCAGGCCGTGCATCATCTGGTATTGGATCCGGTCTACCAATTGAAATGAGGCATGATGACGATGACCGGCATACATCGACGCACACTCTTACAAGCCGCCATGGCGCTACCGCTTCTGTGGTTGCGTCCGGCCTGGTCGGCGCCGCTCCAGGCGGCTGACACGAATGGTACTCCTCCCGGCTCCCGAGCTCGTGAGCGTATCCTGCTGCTGGTTGAGCTGCACGGCGGCAATGACGGTCTGAATACGGTCATCCCTTACGAAGAGAGGGCGTATTACCAAGCCAGACCGCAGCTAGCGATCCCGCGTGACCAGGTCCGGCAGCTCACATCTCACGTCGGTGTTCATCCGGCCTTGTCGCCATTGATGCCTTTGTGGGAAGGGAAGGAGTTGGCCTGGGTGCAAGGTGTGGGGTATCCGGCGCCGAACCGGTCGCATTTTCGTTCCATAGAAATCTGGGAGACGGCCTCGGATAGCGAACAGGTTTTGGAGAAGGGATGGCTGTCAGGACTGTTTGAACAGTATCCTCTGCCGGCCCGCTTTACGGCTGAAGGCATCCTGTTGGGCAAGGGGGACGCGGGCCCCTTAGCCGGAGGCAAGGCACGCACGATTGCGTTGCATGATCCCGCACAGTTTCTCCATCAGGCCGGTACGGTCACACCGGTGTCTGTGTCGACGACGAATCGTGCGCTCGCCCATATTCTGGCGGTTCAGCGCGAGATCTCACAGGCGGCGACCGATTTGCAGGGGCGGTTGCACCAGGTGCCTCCGCTACCCATCGACTTCCCCTCGCATAAGTTCGGGAAGCAATTGGAAGTCGCCGCCAGGCTGATTGCCGCAAAGGTTCCGGTTGCCGTCGTCAAGGTTACCCACGGCAGTTTTGATACTCACGCCGGTCAACTGGCCGCCCATCATCGGTTACTGGAAGAACTAGCTCAAGGATTGATGGCCTTCCGTGCGGCCATGGAACAACAAGGGCTCTGGAGAGACGTGTTGGTGATGACCTACTCCGAGTTCGGACGCCGTGTCGGAGAGAACGCCAGTCATGGCACCGATCATGGCACAGCCGCTCCGCAGTTGCTCATGGGCGGACGTGTGAGGGGCGGCCTGTATGGAAGCCATCCTTCCCTAACGGACCTCCAGGCAGGCGATGTGAAACATACGCTGGACTACCGGAGTCTCTATGCGACAGTGATTGAACAGTGGTGGGGTTTGCCGGCGGTGTCATTTGGCAGCGGCCGTTATCGGGCGGTAGACTGCCTCGCCTGAGGAACAGGACTTGATTTCATGCCGCATTCTTCCTATCCTGCGGCCCTCTGAAAGGAAGGTGACGTCATGCTGAGGAAGATGGTACGAACCGTAGTTGCGGCGGCGCTGTTGGTGTCAGTCACGTTGTCGGCTGGGTTGACGTCGCCGATCAGGGCAGAAGACGGCGGGGCATCCAACCTTTCGTCCATGACTCCAGCGCCGGCGACTCGTCCTGGTGCGCTCCAGCAGACCCAAGCGCCGGTCGAACCGGGGTTGCCATTGCTCATGGCTGAGGGCTCCAACTCCTGTGAAATCGTATCCTGCGGAATGGGGATCAAGCAGACCTGTCAAATCACCTGCCCTGCCGATAAGACGCCGAAGTGCACGTGTGATTGCGAACGGAGCTTCGGCCCGATGTGTATGGACTACAAGGCGAACTGTCGTTGCGAATAGTCCGCAACGGGTGGTGGCTCACTCGTTGTCCGGCGAAGAAGATTCCGACCCGCCCACGGTCAGGCTTGGTCCTGGCACCCGATATTGCTCTCCTGCCCAGGCTCCAAGATCGATCAATTGACAGCGCTGAGAACAAAACGGACGCCACGGGTTGTCCTGCCAGGTTGTCGGCAGGTGACATTCAGGGCAAGGGCGCGGTGAAGGTGGAATTGCGGGCAAGGGGCTTACCTTGTAGCGGGTGGTCCTGAAGCTGAGTCTATCATTCTCGTGCCGAAGGCGGCAAACAACTCGCCGGTCAAATAGGCGGTGTGCTCTCCATCTCTCCAGTGTTTCCGTCGCATATAGTCGTTGAGTACACGTCCGTCGGCAGCGCGATGGAGATGCGGATGCGCCACATTCATCCGGTATCGTTCGATGGCCCCGGCCACGCGACTGATGAAGACGATCGTGCCGTCGTACTCCACCGTCTCTACGATTCCCACATGGGTCAATGGATCGTTGACTAAACCATCCCCGTTGAAGTCCCAGGTATTGTCGAAGAACACCACATCACCGGCTTGTACGACCGGCCCGCGGTGGAGTCGTCCGTTTTTCCGGATATGGTTGTAGATGAGGCCGACGCCATTGGTCCTGCCGTCGGTTGAACCTTCTGAGTAGAGATCGATGCCGTGGGCAAGATAGATGGCGCGTGTCACTCCGGCGCAGTCGTAACTGATGCGACGTCCCTGACTTTCAATCGTGGTGGCGCCGACCAGGTTCACCGCCGTGCGGACGATCGCTTGTTGACGGCTGTCGGCGTGACTGGCGCGGCAACAATCGGGAAGGGGCGTCACCGCTTGCCGCAGTCCTTGAGCCGACGGAGCGGCGCAGGCAGTCAGGGCTGAAGCGAGGGCCAGGCCACACCATGTGCGGGGAAGCATCGGCATACAGTGTAAGTATAGCGCGTCTGCGGAGTATGGCAGGCGTAGGTTGAATGAAGTCCTGCCGCCGGCCGTCTTTCCGACTCTACGGTCACGCTCCGGCGCTGGAGAAGACTTGCTTGATCAGGGCCTGCGCATCCTCTTGAATCTGCAGAAGATGGGCCTGCCCCTTGAAGCTCTCCGCGTAGAGTTTGTACACATCTTCCGTTCCGCTGGGGCGGGCGGCAAACCAGCCATTGGCGGTGGTGACCTTGAGCCCGCCGATCGAGGCCTTATTACCCGGCGCTTCTGTCAACATGGCGATGATCGGTTCTCCGGCGAGCTCCTTGCTCCGCACTTGCTGTGGTGAAAATTTTTGCAGCGCAGCTTTTTGCGCTCTGGTGGCCGGCGCGTCGATCCGTTCGTAGACCGGCTCGCCGAGTTGGGCCGTCAATTCACCGTACAGTTGAGCCGGGTCTTTTCCCGTGACCGCCAGCATCTCTGCCGCGAGCAGATTCATGATGATGCCGTCTTTATCGGTAACCCAAGTGGTGCCGTCAAGGCGAAGAAACGCCGCGCCCGCACTTTCTTCTCCACCGAATCCCAATGACCCATCGCTGAGGCCCGGCACGAACCACTTGAATCCTACCGGCACTTCGACCAGCCGGCGTTTTAATGACCGGACGAGGCGGTCGATGATACTGCTGCTGACGACCGTTTTGCCGATTCCGGCAGCACTATTCCACCCGGGGCGATGGGTGAACAGATAGGAGATCGCCGCCGCGAGATAGTGGTTGGGGTTCATCAAGCCGGCGCCGGGTGTCACAATGCCATGGCGATCCGTATCGGTGTCGTTGCCGAAGGCCAGGTCGAAGCGGTTTTTGAGGGTGATCAGCGACGCCATTGCATAGGGGGAGGAGCAATCCATGCGGATCTTCCCGTCCCAATCCAGCGTCATAAAGCGAAAGGTCGGATCGACGGATTCGTTGACGATCTCCAGATTGAGTCCGTATCGCTCGGCTAGTGGGCGCCAGTACGCCACGGCGGCACCGCCCAGCGGATCGACGCCCAGACGCACATTGGCTGCCTTGATGCGATCCAGATCGACGACATGGGCCAGGTCGTCGATGTAGGTCCCGGCAAAATCGTATCGCGTTGTGGAGGCTGCTCGAAGCGCCTGCTCATAGGGCATACGTTTCACGCCCTGCAGCTTGGCTGCCAAGAGCTCATTCGCTCGGTTCTCAATCGTTTTTGTCACGTCGGTGTCGGCGGGGCCGCCGTGGGGCGGATTGTATTTGAACCCGCCGTCCTCGGGCGGATTATGCGAAGGCGTAACAATGATGCCGTCGGCGAAGCCGGAGGTCCGGCCGCGATTCGTCTGGATAATTGCATGGGACATGACCGGCGTCGGGGTGTAACCGTCATCCTTGTCCATGCGAACCTGAATCCCGTTCGCGGCCAGCACCTCGAGCGCGGTGCGCTGGGCGGGGGAGGAGAGGGCATGGGTGTCTTTGCCGATGAAGAGGGGACCGGTCGTGCCGGCCTTCATCCGGTACTCACAGATCGCCTGGGTGATCGCCAGAATATGCGCTTCATTGAACGTGCGCTTCAGGGACGAGCCGCGATGGCCGCTGGTGCCGAAACTCACGCGCTGTTGAATCTCGGCCGGGTCCGGTGTCTCCTGGTAATAGGCCTGCTCGAGCCGAGCGAGATCGACGAACTGTTCCGGTTGTGCCGGTTGACCGGCGCGGGGATGGTGAGCCATGGATGCCTCGATAGGATTGATGATGGATGGACGATGAGTGTCAGGTCAGATGGCGCTCAGTATATACACCTCGATCTGGAATGTCAGGCGCGCTTGGTTGCGCGGTCCTCGGCGCGGGTGTTAAGATCCGCTCACGTTAAGGAGAGGGGTTTGACCATGCCGAATATCACCTTATTGCATTCACCCACCTGCGGAGCCTGTCCTTCGGCGAAACGCCTCTGGAAGGAACTCAGGGTAAAGTATAGCTTTAGCTATCGCGAGGTCGATATTACGACCCCCGACGGTCAGGAGCTGGCAAACCGGCATTCGGTCCGGGCGGTGCCCGCGACCATCATCGACGGCCGGTTGACGTTCGTCGGGGTGCCACCTCGCCAGAGCGCGGAAAAGGCGCTGCAGCTGAAGATGAAACCGCAGGGCGCGTGAGATCGGAGATATATGACCGTTCCTGATGACGATGATGATTTCGAGCTGCCGATTCTTCCTATGATCGACAAGGGGCCGCCGCCGGAATGCGGCACCTGCGGCGATCCCATGAAATTTATCGACGGCGATTGGGCCTGCGTCGATTGCAACGGGGAGTTGCTGGGCCCGGAGACCGGGTAGTGGCGAGAGTCCGCCGGTCGATGTTGCGTGAATACCGATCAGCCCACTATAGGCCGTTCACATGTACCGCTCACTGTTGCTGACGTCCGTTAGATGCTCCGCCTCGTAACCGGCCCATTTCATCCCACGCTCGAAACGCACCTCGTTCAGGATCTCCGTGCTCTGAAGTCAAAAGACCCGTTGGCGTCACTGGCCATCGTGGTCCCTTCCGATCAGCTCCGCCGGTCGCTCAAACGCCTCCTGATCCTGCAGCACAAGCTGCCGCTCCTGCATGTACATATCCTCTCGTTTCATCAGCTGGCGCTCCAGGTGGATCGTGAACGTCGCACCAGCGAAGGCTCGGGATCCGCGCGGCAGATGGAGTTGGTGTCCGATGTCTTCTTTGAGCATCTGTTGCGGCATATCGGGCAGCGCCGGATGCCGCAAACGGAGGCCTTGCGGCTCTCACAGCTCCCGCACGGCGCGTGGCCGGCGCTGTGGGCGAGTCTTCGCGACCTGAAGGATGCCACCGTGGATTCGGCTGTGGCGGTGCGCGCCGTAGAGGAGGGGCAGTTCTCGCCGGAGGATGGAGACAAGCTCAAAGGATTATTCACGTTATACGCCGCGGTGCGGGAGGGGGGTGCCGCTTTGGGGGTCGGGTCACCAGACGATTTGGCCTCGCTCATCACCGCGTTTGTCCCTGCTTCGCCATTCATGCGCGGCCTTCGCGAGCTCTGGTACTACGGTTCGTACGACCTGACGCAAACCCAGCTGACGTTATTGGAAGCGCTCACTGCATCCCTCCCGGTCACGGTGTATTTCCCGGTGGAGGCTCGGCCCGCCTATGGGTTTGCTCAACAGTTTCTCGAACGGTATCTCTATCCGATTGCGAGAACCAATGAGGTGTCGCCTTCGGCCTCAACGGATCGGGCGGAATCTGATGCTGGAAGAGTCCCCGTCGCGGTTGAGGTCCGGAATGCGGCAGGCATCGATGACGAGTTGACGCTGGTGTGCAAACAGATCCTCACGTTGGTCGAAACCCATGGGTATCGCTTTGACGAGATCGGGGTCGTAGGGAGGACTCTCGTACCCTATCAATCGGCGCTCACGCGCATCTTTGATCAGCACCGCATTCCGTTTACGTCGACTGCCGCCGTTCCATTGTTGCAAGACCCGGCGATTAAAACCCTGCTCCACTTGGCTCGGCTCAAGGGCAACGGGTTGCATCGCCCGGCCATGCTTGAAGTGATCACTTCACCATGGAATCGCCGACTGACGACTCCACAGGGTGGCGTACTGGCGCGTCCGGACCTTTGGCGATTGGCCGTGCATGCATTGGGCATCACCCGGGGGGAGGAAGAGTGGCGTCGACTGGCGCATCTGGGGCGTCTTGAGTCCTGCGCAGCTTCCGATGTCGAATGTTCCGAGGATCCGATCAGCGACCTTTTGATCGACGAGCCTCAACTTCGATTGCTCTGGGACTGCCTGTCGCCATTGATCGCCGGAGTCACAACTCTGCCCGAGTCCGGCGACTATGGCTCATTGACGGATGCCTTCTGCGCGCTGGCGGAGGACCATCTGGCCATCCCCCTCGGGGAGCTCGACTCCGTTGAGGAGGCGGGGCAGTCGGATGCGACCGGCGATGTCACCGCGGCACTGGCCGGGGTGCTGGCACAACTGCGCGCATTGGATCGGCTCGATGTCAAGATCACCTGGCAGGAATGGGCGGACACATTTGAGGAACTCCTGGGGCGGACAACCTGCGTGTTGGCCCCTCCGTCCCATACGGGCGTGCAAGTGCTGGATGCCATGGCTGCGAGAGGAGTGGGTTTTCGCGCGCTGTTTCTCGTCGGCATGAATGAAAAAGTCTTTCCCCGTTTCATTCATGAAGACGGATTTCTACGCGACAGCCATCGACTCGTCTTGAGTGAAACGCTGGGCTACAAGATCGATCAAAAATTGCAGGGCTACGGAGAAGAAGTATTACTGTTCGAGCTGTTGCAGGCCTCGGCGCGCGAACGGTTGTACCTGTCGTACCAACGGGCGGACGCGGCCGGGCGGCCCTTGGCACCCTCGGGATACCTGGATGCCCTTCAAGCGGTGCCACGTGCAGCCGAGCCGCAGTCGCTGTTCGCCGTGCCTCGCCGCTGGAAGGATCGCGCTGCGCTTCCTCTTTTCATCCCGCCACTCCTGACGCGTGAAGAGCACACGGTAAGCAGCGTTTTGCACGGTCACGATGTGTCGGCCCTATTGACGGCCGGCGGTCGTGACGGGGAGGTATTTTCTCACGGCCTCAGTGCGCAAGGCCTGATCGAAAGCGGCGTGCCCGCGTTGAACGCCTATGACGGCATG
>DAONAB010000108.1:0-8946 GCA_035400805.1 Nitrospira sp.
CCACATCGTTCACCGGCGATTCCTCGTCGTTCGATTGCCCGCCTGCGGAATCCGCCTCCGGCGTGAACTGAGAGGGCCGGCGACTCCCCGCCAGAAATTGCGCCATGCGCTCAATCGGACGTTGTGTGGCGGACAGACCGATCCGCTGCACAGCGCCACCGGTCAGCGCCGCCACTCGCTCCAACGACAGGGCTAAATGCGCCCCTCGCTTGTTCGGCGCGACGGCATGGACCTCGTCCACAATGACCGTCCGGACCGTCCTCAGCATCGCCCGGCTCTTTTCAGCGGTCAGCAGAATAAAGAGCGATTCCGGCGTGGTAATGAGGATATGCGGGGGACGCCGAAGCATCTGCTGCCGCTCCGTCATCGGGGTGTCGCCGGTCCGTACGATCACCCGGAGGTCGGGCACCAACAGCCCCGCCGACAGGGCAGCCTGGCCGATCTCGAGCAGCGGTTGTTGAAGGTTTTTTCGCACATCATTGCTGAGCGCTTTGAGCGGCGAGACGTAGAGGATTTGTGTTTCATCCCGCAGGTCGCAACGCAGCGCCTGCTGAAAGAGCCTGTCGATACAGCAGAGGAACGCTGCCAGGGTTTTTCCCGATCCGGTCGGGGCGGAAATCAGCAGATCGCGCCCGGACTGGATCTCAGGCCAGGCCTGCTGCTGCACATCCGTCGCGACCGTAAATTTTGCGGTGAACCATTCGGCGATGATGGGATGAAAGGGCAGAGCCGGCGACATCGGGTGATCGTAACACAATGGCCACGGGCAGAACATGCGGGTCGGATCGTTGAAGTGCGTGGTCTTCAGAGGGAACGGCGCCGGCGGAACTTCTACGAAATGCGAGGCGCTGGGGAGAGCAGGGAGAGCGTGTCGGTTCAGGAGTCCTAGGTTGGTGGTCCCCCGTTGAGCCGGACAGGCAACAGGCTAGGCCGCCTCATTGTTCACCATACGTTTTTAAAATGTCGTACGACAACCGGCATTCACTACAGTAGTTTCTGGAAAAGCGCACCTGGGAGGGCGACACCACATGCCGCGCCAGGTAACTGGGAAAATCGACCCAACAGTTCGTCCCCCTGACGGAGAATCCATCGTCGCGAACCCGGCGGCACAACTCACACATTGGTACGACTCGAACCATCGTCGGTCTCCTTTTGCGCGAATCTGACTGCGTGCAGGTCGTCGGCACTACTTCTTCTTCGGACGCCCCACCCGTTTGTGTAAATCGTCCGGACAACAGACCCGTTCACCGTCCAGCACCCGTCGCAAATAGTGGCCGGGATCCACCGTCCGGTGTTTGACCAGATAGCCCATCGCTCCAACTTCAAACGCGGCACTCACATAGGCCGCATCTTCGTGAGAAGAAAAAAACACGACCTTGCTGTCCGGTAGCGCTTCCTGGAGCTGCCGTCCCACTGAGAGACCATCGAGAAACGAGAGGGAAAAGTCCAGGATGACCAACTCAGGAGCGAGACGTTTTGCCTCCAAGACCAAGGCTTCCCCCTCGGTTTCCGAGCCGACGACATCAAAGTGAGACTCCAGGAGAATCTCGAGAAATGCCAGCATGGAACGGGAGGAATCACCGATCAGCACACGGGGACGCGAAATCTTTTTTCTCATAGTCCTACGAGTCACTGCGTAGAAAAGGGATGCGTATAGTAGGCAAGTGAAGGGTAAACCACACGCGTAACAACGCGAGGTGTTGCGCCAAAAAGATACCAGCCATAGTGCTAGTAGAAAAGAAAGGCGCGAGCAGGAATCGGAGCAGATGGATCAGGTTTGACTGGTGAGGCCTTGCGCGAGTGCGTATTTCACGAGTTCGACGGTGGTATGCAGATTGAGCTGTTCCATAATTTGCCCCTTATGAAACTCCACCGTACGAGGGGAAATTTTAAGGGTGCCCGCGATGTCCTTCACCGTATGGCCTTCGGCCAGGAGCTGCAACACTTCGCGTTGACGGGTGGTGAGCTCAGGACCGGATGGCGCCCCTCCATCCACCCCACGCAACATGCTTTCCACGACTTCCTTCGTGACGAGCGGCGTCACATAGAAATTGCCGCCCCGGACGGCCCGAATGGCCTGGGCCAACTCCTCGCCCACACACCGCTTCAGCAAATAGGCGGAGGCGCCCGCCTCAAACGCCGCGCGGACATAGGCCGGATCGGCATGCATGGTGATAAACACGACTTTCACCTGAGGGAACTTGACCTTCATCACGCGGGCGGCATCGATGCCGTTCAGCACCGGCATGGAAATGTCCAAAATGACGATATCCGGCTTCAATTGCGGAACCGCTTCCAGTAGTGCCCGGCCATCACCTACCGTGCCGACCAGGTCGCACTGATCATCCAGCAAGCGCCGAAATCCCTCCAGAACAAGGGTATGATCGTCGGCCAACAACACGCGTGGCAGCGTCATATCGCCACCCGTACGAGCGGTACGTAGAGTGATACGGTCGTTCCCTTTCCCGGACTGGATTCGACTTCGCACGTGCCCTGTACCGATAGAAGGCGTTCGCGCATATTCAAGAGTCCCAACCCGCCTTCACATCGTTCCACCGTCAGCTGATCGAACCCCTTGCCATCATCACGTACCACCACGACCACTCCTTCTTCTTCAACCGTGACCTCTACTTCCACTCGAGTCGCTTTCGCATGACGGGCGATATTGGACAAACTCTCTTGAACGACGCGATACAGCGCCGTTGAGGCAGTTTTATCGAGCTGGTGGTCAAGGGGTTGATGGACGAACAGGGCTTTGACGCCCGTACGAGCAGAGAAATCATCTAACAGGCGCTGCAAGGCCGCCTTCAGACCTAAGTCATCGAGAATGGAGGGGTGGAAGCGATAGGCCATGTAGCGCACATCGTCGGAGAGCGACTCCAACTCTTTCAACACATTCCGCACGCCGTCCTGGGCTATTGCAGGCGAGACTCCAATCTGCCGGTCCACGCTCTGAAGCTCCAACATGAGAAGCGCCAGCCGCTGATTGACATCATCATGCAGATCCTGGGCGATCCGCCGCCGCTCCTCTTCCTGGGCCGTGAGAATCCGGCCGGTCAGCGTATGCAACTGTTCTTCACTGCGCTCCAACGCCAGACGGCTGGCGGCCAGATCTGCCGTCCGCGCTTCCACCCCTCGTTCGAGCCGCTCGTTGACTTCTTCGAGAAGCCGTTCCGTGCGGCGACGCTGATACACAAACAGGACAGGCGCCCAGACGCCGAAGAGACTGAAGAGGTGATTGACCCATTCAAACCAGGGGGGGAGATTGGGAATGCGCGGACTGAACGGGGCGGCAATGATCGTCATGAGTGAGCAGGCCGTGGCAGTGGCAATCGGCAGCCACCGGTAGTGACTGGCAGACGACAGGAGCACGACCGCGCTATACAGCACCGCGTTCGCCACGCCGAGCGGCAACTGCAAATCCAGCACAAAAAATAGACAGGCCAGCAGGCCGGCAAGTCCGACCAGCACCCGCTGCCGCCGCTGCGCCTGGGCATCAACCGGCCGGCCGCTCATCTCATCCGTCTCGTCCTGACGTAAGCTAAAAGACGCCATCGGGACCGGATCTTAGCACGCAACTCGACCTAGAGACTAGAACCAGAATAGGCTCCAGCCGGCAGCAGCAAAGGAACCGCCGGTTCGGGTATGATGGCGCGAATGTCCGATCTCCGCCCCATAGTCATTCTCGGAACCGGCTATACCGGTCGATGGATCCAGCAGGTAGCCCGGGAGCAATCGCTCCCCATTCTGGCTAGCAGCCGCCGGCCAGAGCAGCACCTCCGCGACACGGCCCAGACCGCTCGCATCCAGTTCGACCTGGATCAACCTTCCACGTGGTCTGCATTGCCGCTGGAGGCCGACCTGATTTGGACGTTTCCGGCCGTGCCTCTCGAGGAAGTCCAGGCCTTCGCTCAATACTCCTGCAACCAGTCCCGCCGATTGGTGGTACTCGGAAGCACGTCGGCCTACGATCGAGGCGGTGAGCCTATGACAGACCTCCCGCCATGGATCGACGAAACGAGCCCCGTCAATTTCGATCTTCCTCGCGTACAGGGGGAGGAGTACCTTCGGACACAACAGGGCGGCATCATTCTCCGCGTGGCGGGAATTTACGGGCCGAATCGCAATCCGGTGGAGTGGATCCGCCAAGGGCGTGTCGGCCCGACCAATAAATTCGTGAACTTGATTCATGTCGAGGATCTGGCCGCGCTCTGCATACTCGCGCTGCAGACCGGATGCGCAGGGGACGTCTACAATATCAGCGACGGGCATCCGCGCCGATGGGCCGATGTGTGTGCGGAAGTCTCGAGTAGATGGGGCATTGTGAGCCCGCGCGAGGCCTCCCCCGGCCAACCGGGCAAGCGGATCTGCAACCGCAAAGCACTCGAAACATTACCGTACACACTCCGGCATCCGGACCTCTATCACGCGCTGGCCGCATTGCAACAGGAAGCAGGCGATAGGATCGCTCCGTAGCGGAGGCCTCACTGTCTGGCCAGGCGAGGATGGTTGCCGGTGAGCAGGTGATGGATGGCCTCCCCGGCCACTCGCTGACCGTCCGCCGTCCAGTGCGTGTCATCCGGGAGATAGGTCAATACGCCCTGGGCTGCGGCTTCGCGAAGCGACGGAGTTAAATCGAGAAATTCGATCTCCGGCGCAAGCTTAGCCAGGAGAGACGCGACTTCACCCGGCAGATCATTGAGCGGCCATTCTCTCATCTCCGCTGTGAGCGGGGTGAAGTTTTCCAGCCCCAGATGAACCCGGTGCTTCACCGGCGCAAATGCCACGACAAGACGAATGCCTTGTTGGCGGCTCACTGCATAGGCGTCGCCCAAAATGGAACGCAGCCGCTCGAGACGCAGTCTGTCCGTGGGCTTCAATGGCCCGAGCTTCTCCCAGAAATACAGGAGCGTTTGTGTTCCTTCTAGATCCTGAAACGTGCCGCGAAGACGCAAGTAGTCAGGATGTGGCACGCACCCCTGCGCAGCTTTACGCGAGAGCAGCAGCAGATTTCTCGTCAACGAGCGCATCCAATACTCGTTGGACGAGGCCATGCCTTCGGGCTGCACACTCATCTCCTGGTCTTCGGGATGCAACTGATAGAGATCGTTCCCTTCAAAAAATACCCAGACAATCGTCTTGGGCTGCAACGCCAGCGCATACCGTTTGAGCACGACGAGCTCCTGCTCGGGCCCGTATCCGCTGATCCCTAAATTCGCGACGGGCGTGCGTAGTCGACGACTCAATTCAGTCGTCAGCAGACTGGCGTGAGGCAACATGGGCGATTCAACATAAGAATCCCCAATGACCACGACGTCCGCCCGGTCCATGTCCGTATTGTTTCGAAACCCACGATGGTCGTACCGGAGGTCGAACACCTCAGGAGGATTCGCCGGAAGACAGAGGGCCTCACCGATATTCCCCCGCACGAACGATCCTCTCTCCTGATAATGCGCTTCACGCCGGTATCCGAGTTCCCGATCACGCACATAACCTGAACGATCAAACCACTCGCGCCCATGGGTACCGAAAAGCGCTTGGTAGTTGAGGAGTCCAACGAGGCCGACCAATTCAGCGACTCCGAGGATGGCCACTCCGGACAAGGTCATCAGGACAAATCTGGCCCGAATCTCTTTGCGCGGAAGGGGAGAAAGAAGGGCGTACAACCCCCACACCACCAGATACCCGGCCACGAGATCGTCCACGAGCTGTCCTGTGCTACTGACCCCCGTCAGCCATACCACCGTGCATCCACCTAGAAATATGGCTGCCGTCAACCATGTCCCCTTGTCTGTCAGCACGTATCGACCTCCAGGCTGCGCCCACCGGTTCCGTTCACAGTGATCTCACGCGGCTCGTAACATCCCTGACATCAGCCAGCCGCCACCTGCCCACCAATGAAAGAGTGTCCAGTAATACTGGACACTCTTTCTAGTCGATTGCGTCCGGCTCAGGAAGCTGGGGAAATCCCTAGAGCCGGCACGCCGACCGGGCGATGAACGGAACGACCGCCGAGACGGGAGCCACTCCTTCCTTGAGACTCCCCACAAAAACGTGTTACACAGGTAAAAAGCAGGCTTTTGGCTTTCGCCATATCGAGGCTTTTAACCGCGAGACATTGAGGATGGACATCGCCAAGAAGAAGCCTGCCAGCCGAACGCCTCCATCCCCGAGCAAAGCAGAAGTGCATGTCGGCGACATTGTCCGCCGACTCCGGAAATCGCATCATCTGTCGGTGCGCACACTCGCCGACAAGTGCGGGTTCTCTCCCAGCTTCATCTCCCAGGTTGAATTACGCCAGGCCTCGCCGTCCATTGCCTCCACTGAAAAAATTGCGTCCGCGTTGGGCGTCACCCTCGGAGAATTCTTCCGCGCCATCGATCCGACCCCACCGGCCGTCATCCGGTCGGATGCGCGGCCGGTGGTGCAAAGCGAGTGGTCTCGCGCAAAAATCGAAGCGCTCGGGCCGTTCAACAAGGACAGTCAGTTCGAGCCCATGGTCATTACGATTCAACCGGGCGGAGCCAGCGGGCATAAACCCTACGTTCGGCAGGCGGAACAATTAGCGGTGGTCTTGATGGGAACGCTCGAATTGACCTTAGAAGAGGACGTTCACCAGTTAAAGCGTGGCGATGCGGCCGGGATCCCCGCCGGCAACCGGCACTGCTGGCGAAATATCAGTAAGCGGCCGGCGCAAATTCTCATCGTGACGGCTCACCGACGGCTGTAAGTTCCCTCCCCGCCTTCGATCACGTACAGACGCCCCACATCTTCTCGACGGGGGGACCTCGCAGCGGTCCGTCACAGCAGCGCTTCTCAAGCCCGCAGGAGCGCCATCACGCTCAGACAGACCAGCAAATTATTGACGGCGTGCCCGATCATGCCCGGCCACAAACTGCCTGTGCGCTCATAGGCCCACGCCCAGATGACGCCGCTCCAGAAGACGCTCAAGAATCCGATCAATCCGTAGCCGTGGGCAATGGCAAATAACGCCGCGCTCAACATGGCTGCGGTTCCCCATTGGAATCGCCGCCGGAATACCCCGAACAACAGTCCGCGGAAAGCCAACTCTTCAAACACCGGCGCAAAAATCACATATTCCATCAAACTCACGACCAGGGTCGGAGGTGTGCCCCATACGAGATCGGCGTCGAACCATTCCGTCCAATGACTGATCAGATTCAGCGGCTCGGCAATGCGACCCAACACCCACTCTCCCACAAGTCCGGCCGCCACCACCGCCAGCACCGCTAAACTCAGTTGTCCCACATGACGCGGCTCAAGACTCAGCCCCAGTCCTCGCCAGAACGTCTGCCGTTGGGGACGGAGCAAATGATAGTAGGCCAGCGCCAGCAGCGGCAGGTTCGACAGCGGCACCGCGACGACCCGCAGCGAGGGCATGTCGCCGGCGGCAAAGAGGAACGCGACCGTCAACAATGCGCCGACGGCGCCCCCGCGAAGTAACACGCCGGCCCCCAGACGTCCTGCCCATAGGGGCGGTAACTCGGCGGACCCCACCCGAAACATGGACGTCCCTTTGCCTCGCCGCACCCACACGATCAAGACGAGACCTCCTACGACCATGAGACCCAACTCCAACAGGGCAAATGCCCGTGAGCGCCAAACCAAGGCTTCGATCCGCTGCTGATCGGCGGTCTCGATGGTGACCAGCAGCGGACGATCTCCCGCCCGTTCGGCGATACGAGCCGCCAGACGGCTATAGAACCAGCCGGAGACCGGTTGCTCTGCCAGGACAGCCTGCAAATCAAACCCGACGCCGGGTGCCACATGGGCATCAACGTAGCCGGCCTGCAACAGTCGGGCAAACAGGGGATACGGTGCGGCTTGCCGCGCCCATCGCGCGATCCATTGTCGAAGCTCAGAAAGATGCCCTGCCTCACCTTCCAAAATGGCCAAGTGTAAATCAACCAACGGATCGGACGATTCTTCGGCCAGTTCGCGATACCATTCGATGGCCTGCTCACGATCGTTCGCATCACTCCCCATCGTGAGGTCATAGAGAAACTGCTCCCAGACCGGCAGCGTCTTCACACCGTCGGCCTGATCCATGAGGCGACCCACCATGTGACTGAGCGCACGCCCGGGATCCGCGATTCGCTCCACCTTCGGAATATCGAACGATAACCAGGCCACGACGGCGATTGACGCTGACAGGACCACGGCAGACAACAGCGTGACCGCGCGGGAAAACCCGGGATTGTACGCATGTGGGGGCGGCGGCGCCCCGACACAGGGCGCGGGGGATTGAGATGCATGCGAAGGGGGAATGGTCGATTCGTCAGCGTCCACGGAACCTCCAAGGGGTAAGGCGCGCCGGAGTATACCACCGGCTTCAAGGCGGTGAAACTGGAGAGCGTCCCTCGGCATCGACCGGTGACGTCTTGCCACTATCCCATGGCTGAACACCCTCCGGTTTCGCTATACTACGCCCCTCGTACCGTCAGACGTTGTTCAGACAGTCTCAACCATGAGCCTTTCCCCGCTCGATCACGAATTTGTTCCCCCGCATCGGCTCCTGATGGGCCCCGGCCCGAGCATGGTGCATCAACGAGTCCTCCATGCCCTGTCGCAGCCGCTGGTCGGCCATCTCGACCCCCTCTTCCTGACTCTGATGAATGCCATTCAAGCCTCGCTCCGCACCCTCTTCCGAACGGAGAACGAGTTCACCATCGCCCTGCCAGGCACGGGATCGGCAGGCATGGAGGCGGTGATCGCCAATCTCATCGAGCCTGGAGACCGCGTGATCGTCGGGGTCAACGGCGTCTTCGGTTCACGACTGGCCACGATGATCGAACGAAGCGGCGGTATCCCGCTACGTATTGAGGCGCCCTGGGGACAGATCATTCCTGTGGACGCCGTGCAGGACGCCTTGTCCCGAAGCGGGCCCGTCAAGGGAGTGGTGCTGGTGCATGCAGAAACATCGAC
>DAONAB010000109.1:0-8898 GCA_035400805.1 Nitrospira sp.
TTCACTTTTGCCGTAGGCGAGGCTGCAGGATGAATCGTGTGATCATCGGTCTTATGATTGTTCTCTGTGTCGTGGTCGGAGCCGGACTATTCGGTATTCTGGACTCACGCGCCACCGATGTTTTTCTTGAAGCGACCCGGCCTGATTTCCAAAAGATCCCCATTGGCGTGTTCGGGTTTCAAAACGGCGGCGGTCCGGAATGGCTCGGGGGACGGCTTGAAGAAGTCTTAAAGGCCGACCTTCAACGCTCGCTCGTGTTCTCACTCGTGGACTTGCCCGGACTCGGCGTGAAAACTCGCGAAGTGTCGACTACGGATAAGGCGGTTTTCAAGCAAGCTGCTGAGAACGGCGTGTCCGTCCTGGTATGGGGAAAGTCCGGGCAGAAGAACGGGAGCAAGGACAGCGAACTGCTGATGGATGGCTTCGTCTATGACAGCGGCAGTGACGAAGTGGTCGGGGGAAAACGGTACGTCGGGTCGACATCGGTGGTCCGTTTGATGGCGCATCGATTTGCCGATGAATTGGTGTTTCGATATACCGGCGAGCCGGGGATCGCCAGAACCAAGATCGTCTATGTCGCGGAGCACGGGAACGCCCGCGAATTATTTGTGATGGACTACGACGGGTATGAACCGAAACAGATCACGGCCGACGGCTTTCTGAATCTGATGCCGAGGTGGTCGCCTGATCGTCGGTTTATTGTCTTCACGGCCTACCGGAGTCGGAATACTCAGGACATCGATATCCTGGAACTCGCCACGGGCAAACGGTGGACGCTGGTCTCCATGGCGGGATTAAACATCACTCCAGCCTTGTCTCCGGACGGGAACTTTTTGGCATTTGCCAGCAGCCAAGACGGCAATTCGGAAATTTATAAACTCGACACGCGAACCAAGACGCCGCAGCGCCTGACCGTCAATCAGGGGGGTGATTTGTCGCCGACCTGGTCTCCGACGGGACGAGAAATAGCCTTTACCTCTGATCGTGGTGGGGCTCCTCAGGTGTTCGTCATGAGCGCCGACGGCTCCAACGTGCGCCGTCTGACCTACGAGGGAGATTACAATGCCGCACCGGCCTGGTCGCCGCGCGGAAATTGGATCGCCTATGTGTGTCGTACGGCCCAGCGGTTGTACAAACTCTGCATCGTGTCGCCTGACGGCCAAAAGCGAGTGCAGGTCACGACGGGCCCGGGGATCGATGATTCGCCCTCCTGGTCGCCTGACGGCCGGCACCTCACCTTCAGCTCGACCGTGGACGGAAAGAGTCACATCTACATGGTGGACACGGACGGAAAAAATCTGGAACGCATTACATTCGGTGGCACACACAATAGTTCACCGTCATGGTCTCCGGCACTGTAGGTTTGAGTATTCGAGTGACAGGATCTATAGGCATACTAACCATTCACCAGCGATGAGGAGTGACGATATGAGGATACGGGTAGCGACAATGGGCCTGACCATGGTAGTCGGGATGCTGTTGGTCATTCAGGGGGGATGTTCTAAGAAGTCGATTCAATCCGGTGGGGATGCGCAGTCCTCTGATCGCGGCATGGCGAAGTCTGGCGCCCCGGCGCAGTCTCAAGCTCAGCTCCCGCCTCCGACGGGGCTGGATGCTCCCAGCGCGACGTTCCCGGACCTGTCCCTTTCAAGCAAACCCGAAGACCCTGAAACCGGCGGCCTGCGCGGGTTCGATTCCGTGTCTGGCGGCAAGGCCCCGTCCGAGGAACGTCTTGGCGGCGGCGGTACGATGTTAGCCAAGGTCGAGCCGTCCGAGAGCACGGCTCGCCAGATCGAAGAAATTCGTCGCGAGCAGGCGAAGGAGCAGGCGGCCTCGGCGGAAGCCGGGTTGCGCGACGTGTTTTTCGGTTACGACAGCTGGACGATCACGGAAGATGGCCGGCAATCGTTGACCCAAGATGCTCAGTGGATCAAGGCGAATGCCGGGGCCTTGGTGAAAATTGAAGGGCATTGTGACGAACGCGGCACGCTGGCCTACAATCTCGTGTTGGGCGAAAAGCGCGCTAAAGCCGTGCGGAACTATTTAGTCGAACTCGGCATCGGCGCCAACCGCTTGTCGGTGGTGTCGTATGGCAAAGAACGCCCGTTCTGCAACGAGCGCAATGAAAGCTGCTATCAACAGAATCGTCGCGGGCACGTGGTGGTCCGTTCGAAATAACTGTTCCAATCATGGATGATGTGACATGATTCTCCGGAACAGACGCCGGTCAAGGGAGACCTGTCATGGACAGTGAATGGCCTTATCGAACTACAGCGACTGACCAACCGTCGAACATGAACGAGGCGATGTTCGGCCGCCATGCGCAGCTGGCTCGGCTCGGCGTGTGTGTCTTGGTCGTGACGGGTTGCGCCCTGTTGTCGGGATGTGTGGCGCAGCAGGCTGACCTCAAGCAGACCGAACGAGAGCTCCAACGCCGCATCAAGCAGCAGACGGAAGAGCAGGCCCAGAACAGGGCCCGTCAAAATCAGGAAATCGTGTCGTTGCGCGAGCAGGACATTCCGTCCTTGCGCGGCGACGTCGATAAGGCCCTTCACCGCGCGCAGAGTCTCGATGCGCGGCAGGATGACCTGCTGGCCAAACTGGCCAACCAGGAATCGAAGTTCGAACGGCGCATCGGCGAAGCCGAGAAGCGGTCGATCGAGGAGGGGAAGCGCCTGGGGTGGGTCGAAAAGCAGCTGGTCGATCAAGATGCCATGCTCAAAGGCGAGCGGGACCGTAGTCGAGCGGACCTCGCTGCGGTGACGGCTCGAGTAGAACAACTCAACACCCACATCGATGCCATTCAGAAAAACGTGCTGGATGCGATGCAGAAGAGCACCACCGGGCTCGCGCAAAAAGTCGATTCGCGGCTGGAAGAGCAACAAAAAGTATTACATGGATTGGAGACTCGCTCCCAGAACGTGGCTCAACTCGATGCTCAGAATAAGGTCTTGGGAGATCAGGTCGCAAAATTCAATCAGGCGCTGGTGGACTTCAAGCAAGCGCTGGGAAGTTTGGGTGAGCGCGTCGTGCAGCAGGATCAGACGGTCAAGCATTTGGCCGCGACCCTCGAGCAGGATACGGTGTCCTTGAGCAAACGGACCGATGCGCTGGCCGGGAAAATTGACGCCGATAACAAAGTCACCGCGGACCACTTTAATGAGATCAATCGGAGTGTCGCCTCCGTGGCCAAGGCGCTGGAAAATGCCGGCGGGAAATTTGTGTCTCGCGAGGACGACCATGAACGACGTCTGGATGAGACGACGCGAGAACTGACCCATGTTCAAGCACAAATCCAGACGCTCGATAAGAACCTGGAAAATCAGCATGCGTTCTTGAAGCAAGTCGAGCAGCACCTGTCCTCGCTGCGTGCGAACGCGACGCAGCGCACAGAACCGGCTCCCGCCGTTGCCGAAGCGACTCCGCTTCCGCAGGCGGCTCCGGCCCCGGTTCCATCTCCGTCTTCGGCACCCTCGCAGGACTATGGGCTGTCATCGGCTGCTGCCGTTACTCCCCGTGCGGAGAGTCGTAGCGCGGCGTTGATGGCGGATCGGGAGTCGTACGAACGGACATTGACTCGATTCAAGGATGGCGATTTGGATGGGGCCCGGCAAGGGTTTGCGGAGTTTCTCGTTCAGCATCCACATTCGGATCTGGCACCCAACGCGCGCTTCTGGTTGGGTGAGTCGTATTACGGCAAGAAAGATTATTCTCGGGCTATCGATGCCTATGATCAGGTGCAGTTGAATCATCCTGCCAGCGAGAAGGTGCCGGCGGCTCTCTTGAAAAAAGGGTATGCCTACCTGGCGCTGAAGGATCGGAAAAAAGCGGCGTCCGCGCTGAAACAAGTGATCGATTTGTATCCAAGATCTCCGGAGGCCAATAAGGCCATGGACAAATTGAACCAACTAAAGGAGTTGCACTAACGATGAAGCTCCGATTCGTGAGGTCATTGGAAGTGAGTGCCGCGCTGGCTTGCGGGCTGGTGGTGGCGGGCTGTGCAAAACATGCTGATTTCTTAGAGATCCGGGATCAAGTGTCCATCATGGCCCGGACCCAGGATCAGGAGCAGAAACGATTCGAGGCCATGCAGCGCCGGCTGGAGTCGCTCGAGCGGGTGCGCGAGCCCGAAGGCGGGAAATTGCGTTTGGACGACGCCATGACCCGGCTGCAAAAACTGGAGGGACGGTTGGCGAAGGTTGAGGAGGCCCAGTTGGCCCAAGCGGCGTCCATCCGGTCAGATGCCGCGCTCGCAGAAGCCAGCCGCCAGGCGCGTATCTCGAAACCCTCAGGCCCGATTGAACCCCAGGCCATCGTGCCGGGTGTTCCTTCGATCACGCCCACGTCGGCGTTCAATCTGGCGTATAACGACTACCTCAACGGGAAGTTCGATTTGGCCGTCAGCGGGTTTCAGCACTTCATCAAGGATTTCCCGTCGACTTCGCTGACACCCAATGCCCACTATTGGCTGGGGGAATCGTATTACGGTCAGAAGGATTACATCCGTGCCATGCAATCGTTCGAGCACGTCGTGAACGAGTATGCGGGAAATGAAAAGGTGCCGGCCGCGCTATTTAAGCTCGGGCTCTCGGCGGCTGAAACCGGAGATACCGCAAAATCCCGCAAGTATCTCAAACGGGTCATTGAGGAGTACTCCACCTCGGACGAAGCCAAGCTCGCGAAGACGAAGATGGCCGAGATTCGATGACCCTGTGGTGTTCGTCCGGTCTTCTCTCCGCTGAGTCATCCTCCCATCCACTCGCAGGGGGCGCCTCTTCCCATGGATATAGCCAGTAGCGTGGGAAAGATCCAGGTTCTTCCCAGCGATGTCATCGGACGCATCGCAGCCGGCGAAGTCGTAGAACGCCCGGCTGCGGTCGTCAAAGAACTCCTCGAAAACAGTCTCGACGCGGGCAGTGCCGCGATCACCGTTGAAATCAAGGACGGGGGCCTCGGGTTAATTCGCGTCAGCGACGACGGCGAAGGGATGTCGCGTCGCGATGCCTCTCTGGCCTTCGAGCGGCATGCGACGAGTAAGCTCCGATCCGATGAGCAGCTTGGCGCTGTTCGCACGATGGGATTCCGAGGAGAGGCCCTTCCCAGTATTGCGGCCGTCTCGAAAGTCCGTCTGACGACAGTGGCGCGTCACGATGAAGTGGGGACGCAGCTGTGGTTGACGGGAGGCACCATCACGCGTGTCGAGGATGCGGCCGCGATCCCCGGCACCACGATTGACGTGTCGGAGCTCTTTTTCAATACGCCGGCCCGTCGAAAATTCCTCAAGTCAACCACCACCGAGTTTTCGCATATCAGCCATGTGGTTCAGCAGGCCGCATTAGCCTGGCCCCAGGTGCACATGCGGCTCGTGCACAACGGATACGAAGTGTTTGCCCTGCCTGCCGTGTCTTCGCCGCGCGATCGGGTGCTCCAGGTTTATCGGGCCGCGTTCGGTGAGCGGGCATTAGCCGTCGATGTCGAGCGCGATGGCCTGTCGCTGAAAGGGTTCATCGTCGATCCGGTCCGCGCCCGTTCAGGCCGGACGCCGCAGGAGTTATTCGTCAATCGTCGCCCCATTAAGAACAGCACGGTGCAACATGCCGTCATCGATGGCTATAGTTCATTCCTGGCCAAGGGCCATGCGCCGCTGTTTGTGTTGTTTCTGGATGTCGAGCCGCACCGGGTGGATGTGAATGTCCATCCGACGAAGCGTGAGGTTCGGTTTGCGGATACCGAGCAGATTCATCAGTTGGTTCGTTCCGCCGTGCGCCAGACACTCGGTCGGGCACAGGTGGAAACGTCGATGGCTGGGGTTGTCCATGCTGAGATGACCGGCGTGATCCCGTCGAGCAGAGTGTTTCCTCAAAGAGAACACATTCCATCTGCCGGCGTGGCTGCCGACCCGATGGCCAGATCGGAGGCGTCTGTCAGGCCACCTGACTCGGTGGAGAGTCAAACCTCGTTTGTCGGTGAAGGCGCCACCACGTACGCGTCACCGGCATCTCGGGATATTCTGGCTCTCGGGCAATTGCACCGCACGTATTTGATTGCGCAGGTCGGGGATGAGCTGCAAGTCGTCGATCAACATACGGCGCATGAGCGCGTGTTGTTCGAGCGACTCTGGCGAGCCTGGCAGGGGAACACGGTCACGTCTCAACCATTGCTCTTGCCGGAACCGCTCGAGTTGCCGGTGCAGCAAGCCGTCATTCTGCAGCGGCATCTACCAGAGTTGGAACGACTGGGATTGCTGATCGAGCCGTTCGGGCCCTCGTCATTTTTGATCCGCAGTTTGCCGATTATGTTGGGACATCCGGATTTGGCGGCGCTGGTGCAGGATCTGATGGAGGATCTCGAACAATGGGATTCCATTTCCTCGCTCGAAACAAAGGTGAAACCCATCCTGGCGTCGCTGGCCTGTCACTCGGCCGTTCGTGCAGGCCGGGCCATGGCCTTACCCGAGATCACACAGCTGGTGCAGGATTGGGTGGCAGAGGGCCTGATCATGACCTGTCCACATGGACGACGTGTGGCGTTCCGTCTGTCGGGTGATGAACTGGCTCGGTTATTCGATCGCGCCTAGGAGAAGACGACGGAGACGTATGGTACACCTCACGGAATCCGTCCTGGCATCGCGGCCGCTGGTGGTGCTGGTTGGTCCGACCGCCGTGGGGAAGAGCGACGTCGGGTTGCGGCTGGCCCGCGCATTGGAGACCGATCTCTTGACGGCAGACTCGCGCCAGGTCTATCGCGGGATGGATATTGCGACGGATAAACCGTCAGTGGCGCAGCGGCAGGGTGTGCCGCATCGACTCATCGATCTGGTCAATCCGGATGAATCGTTTAATGCCGGGCAGTATCGCCACCTGGCGTTGCAGGAAATCGAACGGCTGTACGGAGAACGGCGACTCCCGTTGATTGTGGGCGGCACCGGACTCTATGTGCGGACGCTCATCCATGGGCTCTGTGATGCCCCGCGCGCGGATCAGGCGTTTCGTGCTTCCTTGCTGCAGAAGGCTCAAGGGCAGGGACGATCCTTTCTCCATGCCGAATTGGCGCAGGTCGATCCTGAGCTGGCGGCAAGACTGCATCCGCACGATGAGGTGAAAATCGTGCGGGCCCTTGAGGTGTTTCATCTGTCTGGACGACGGCTCTCGGATGTTCAGCAGGAACATCGCTTTGCCGAACAGCCGTTCTCCGTGCTCATGATCGGGTTGAATCGCGAGCGCGCTCAGCTATACAAGCGGATCGACGAGCGGGTGGAGACGATGTTTGCGCGAGGCGTGATCGAGGAAACGGCGCAGCTACTCGCTCAGGGGTATGGGCGTGAGACCGGTGCCATGAAGGGGTTGGGGTATCAGCAGGTCGCGGGATATCTGTCCGGTGACTATGATCGGGCTGAGGCGCTTCGCCTGCTGAAGCGTGATACGCGACATTTTGCCAAGCGTCAGCTGACCTGGTTTCGTAAGGAGCCGGGTCTGCAGTGGTGGATGCTGAGTGAGCGGGACACCGCGGAGGATGTGGCCGGACGTTTGCTGGAGACCGTTCACTCATTTGTACGACATCTTGAGCAGGGGCGCCTGCCGGATCGGCCTGCGCCGCTTACCATAGGAATGGAATCGACATCATGAGGAAATCGAAGAAGACCGTTCAGCCCGCTGTTGGCATCATCGGCGGAAGCGGGCTGTACCATGTCGAGGGGTTGGAACAGGTGCGCGAGGTACGTATCCGCACGCCGTTCGGTGCGCCATCGGATGCCATTGTGGTCGGGGTGCTGGGAGGCATGGGCGTAGCCTTTCTGTCCCGACATGGACGAGGGCATCGGATCAATCCCAGCAGCATCAACTATCGCGCGAATATTTACGCATTGAAGTCGTTAGGCGTGACGCAAGTCATTTCCATCAGTGCCGTCGGCAGCATGAAGGAAACCATTCAACCAGGCCACGTGGTGTTGCCCGACCAGTTTATCGATCTCACGAAGCGGCGGGTCTCGACATTCTTTGACGAGGGCATCGTGGCACATGTGGGCTTCAGCGAACCGGTATGCGCTTCGCTGGCCGACGTGCTGGAGGAAGCGGGGCGATCGGCGGGCGCAACACTCCATCGTGGGGGAACCTACGTGTGTATGGAGGGTCCGCAGTTTTCGACCAAGGCGGAATCCCGCTTGTATCGGCAGTGGGGAGTGGATGTGATCGGGATGACCAACATGCCTGAAGCGAAACTCGCCCGCGAGGCCGAACTGTGTTACGCCACCGTGGCGCTGGCCACCGACTATGATTGTTGGCACGAGACGGAAGAGGCGGTGACCGTCGGAGCGATCCTCGCCACCCTGCACCGGAACGTGGCCCTAGCCAAGGAAATATTGAAGAGGGCAGTGCCCAAAGTGGATCCCGATCGCGCCTGTGCCTGTCGGCAGGCGCTGGCGACGGCACTCATCACTGCCCCGGACAAAATGTCTGCTTCGGCAAAACGACGGGTGAACCTCTTGATCGCTCCCTATGTGCGGACGCGGAAAGGAAAACGGTGAGGCATGGGTAAATTGTTGGTAGTAGGGTCGGTGGCGCTGGATACCGTGAAAACTCCGTTCGGCGAGGTGGCCGAAGTGCTTGGCGGCTCGGCGACGTATTTTTCGACGGCGGCCAGTTATTTCACGTCGGTCGACCTGATCGCGGTCGTCGGCGATGATTTTCCGGAGCAACATGTCGCGTTTTTGAAAAGCCGCAAGATTGATTTGGCAGGGTTGGAGCGGCGTCCCGGGGCGACGTTTCGCTGGAAGGGCGCCTATTCGCATCAACTCAATGAAGCGCAGACGCTCGACACCAAGCTGAATGTCTTTGAGACCTTCCGTCCGAAGATCCCCGCGCAGTACAGTTCACCGGATGTGCTCTTTCTGGGGAATATCGA
>DAONAB010000110.1:0-8885 GCA_035400805.1 Nitrospira sp.
CATTGGGATTCAAACCCGCTACCGGGCAGGTCATGACATTGCGCACGCTGTCCATACCGGTTTGCATCGATGTGAGCCCGACCTCCGCCAGTTTCGCGAAGACCGCCGGCACATGGGCGATCGTCAGGTGACGCAGTTGTACTTGTTGGCGCGTCGTCACATCGATCACACCATTGCCATAGGTTTCCGCAATATCCGCCAGGGCTTGGAGCTGGGCCGATGTCGTTTGGCCTCCGGGCATCCGCACCCGCAACATGAAGTAGCCCGGCGTGGGATTGCGTAAAAACAGTCCATACCATTTCAGCCGTTGAATATCGTCTTCCGGAATGGACTCCCACCCTGCTTCCGCATAGTGCGCAAGAAGGTCGCGCACCGCCAATCCATCTCGCTCGGACTTGATCGCTTCAATCTTGTTCATATCGTGCTCCCCAGTGCGACGGAATAGTCCAGGCCAGATTTTTTCAGCACCACGGCGCCCTCCCGGCTCAGCCGATCAACCACCAGCAACACCTGCGATGCGCTCAGACCAGAGAGGGCCATCAATTCCTCGAATGATTGGGGCGCCTGCCGCCTGAGCAGCGTCAGCACTGCAGTTTCTTCATTCGTCTTCATGATGTCCTCCCTTCGTCTGAGCGCCGCTTGAGCGGCGGACTGAGTGATCGGCCTAGAACGTCTTGTACTCCAGCCACTTGCCGTTCAACGTAATCTTGCAACGGGCTTCACCCTGAGGCCCGATCACTTTTTCCATATCCAAGGTGAAATCGATCGCGCTCATGATCCCGTCGCCGAACATTTCATTCGCCATTTCCCGCATGGAATCCCCATAGACACCGATCACTTCCAAGAGGCGGTATTTAAATGGATCCGTCAGATTCGGAAAATCCGCACGGACTGGAAATGCGCTTAGAGCCGCAACCTGCTCATGGTTCAAACCCAACAACTTGCCGACCTTCGCCGCATCCGCAGGCACCAGCCGGTGATTCCCGTTCAAGGCTGCCGCCACAAACGTCGGGTTCTTTCCGACCTTCTTCGCCACCTGGGCAATCGTCACCTTCTTTTTCAACCGTTGCGCTTTGATTGCCTTCCGCATCGCTTCTTTCTCCATCATGTCCTCCTGTGATTGATCCGCCCTTGATGACGAGCCCTTGCCACTCTGCCTTACGATCCTGCCACCACCGATGCGGCCGGCCGAGATACCGAAGCCACCGGGGCTTCTGCCACCCAATAGGGGCTCACCAGCCAATACAGCCCCCCGACAAATAACCCCCCGCCCACGAGATTCCCCAGCACGACAAACAGCTGGTTGTACCAAAACGCCGCCCAGTTCACGGCCGCCTCATGCGGCAGAAACAGTGCCATACCCAACAAGGATTGATTCGCGATGCTGTGTTCGAACCCCGTGCCGATGAAGGCAAACAGGCACCAGAAGATCAGCAGAATCTTCGCGGTATCATTGGTCGTCCGCCCCGTCATCCACACAGCCAGACAAATCAGCCAATTGCAGAGAATCCCCCGCACGAACAGCTCCCAGGCCGGAAGAGACATTTTCGCCGCCGCCGCTTTTTCGATCAGCTCCATGGCCGGGCCATTCGCAAACACACCCGATTGGACGATCAACCAGGCCAGCGCCAACGACCCGGCCAGATTCCCGGTCCACGACCAGGCATTGAGCTGAATGACCTGGCTCCAAGAGAGACTACGCGATAGTCCTCCAATTGCACCGATCATATTGTTGCCGGTGAACAACTCAGACCCCGCAAAAATCACCAGCGTCAGCGCAATACCGAACGAGACTCCCATGACGAGTTTCACGACCGCCGATCCGGCCGCCGCCAACGGACCGCCGACACTAAAGATCAACGCAATGCCGAACCCGAGATAGATGCCGGCTAAGGCCGACAGGATAAAATACCCACCCGGCGCGTGCTCCAAAAACGACCACTTTCTTGCCGCCACGACTGCGATCCGCTCGTGATCCGCTGTGTGCATGAGGCTCTCCCTTCGGTAGTTCATCCGCCAGTGCAACTCAAAAAAAAAGACGCCCTCATCCCGCATTGGGGAAGAGGACGTCGTTGTCCTGCTTGGCAAGGTTGCTACGACCTCGCCCGGTGCTGTGTGCCGACTTCAGCGTCGACGGCAATAAAAAAGGCGTCCGCCACTCTTGAAAGAATGACGGACGCCATTGTCCGTGTACTGTATGCGGTGCAGGTTCGAAACCAGGCGTCGTTGCCTGCTCTCACCTACGCACTGCATGTATACCATCGCCTCCCGGATTCGTCAAGGGCCCTCGACGAGGAGGCGGCAGCCTACACGTCGTAATACAGGAAAAACTCATACGGATGCGGCCGCAACCGCATGGTATCGACTTCCTTGGTCCGCTTGTACCCGATCCATGCCTCAATGAGGTCCTCGCTGAATACCCCGCCCTTGAGGAGGAACTGATGGTCCTTCTCCAGGTGGTTGAGCGCCTCGTCCAGGCTGCCCGGCATGGTGCGAATCTTGGCCGCTTCCTTGGCTTCGAGATCGTAGAGATCCTTTTCCGCCGGCTCGCCAGGATTGATCTTGTTCTCGATGCCGTCCAGACCCGCCATCAGCATAGCCGCAAAAGCCAGGTACGGGTTGGCAGCCGGGTCCGGGAAGCGCACTTCGATCCGCTTCGCCTTGGGGCTCGGGGAGTACATCGGAATACGGATCCCGGCCGAACGATTGCGGCTCGAATAGGCCAACAAGACCGGCGCTTCAAAACCCGGGGTCAACCGCTTGTATGAGTTGGTCGACGGGTTGGTGAACGCGGCCAGCGCCGGCGCGTGCTTCAGAATACCACCGATGTAGTGCAGGCACATCTGCGACACGCCGGCATATTCCTTCCCGGCAAACAGCGGCTTGCCGTCCTTCCAGATGCTCTGGTGGGTATGCATGCCCGATCCGTTGTCGCCGAAAATCGGCTTGGGCATGAAGGTCACCGTCTTGCCGTGCCGACGCGCGACGTTCTTGACGATGTATTTGAACATCATCATTTTATCCGCGGTCCGCAACAGGCTATCGAAACGAATGTCGATTTCCGCCTGGCCCGCCGTCGCCACTTCGTGGTGATGCTTCTCAGTCGCGATACCGGCCTTTTCCATTTCCAAAATCATTTCCGTGCGGATGTCCTGCTGGGTATCCGTCGGCGGAACCGGGAAATAGCCTTCCTTGTGACGGATCTTGCCGCCCAGGTTGACGCCCTCCTGGCCCATGTTCCACACGCCTTCATCGGAATCGATGTGGTAGTAGGCGCTGTGGTTCGTCTGATCGTAGCGGGCATGGTCGAAAATGAAGAATTCGGCTTCCGGCCCCCAGTACGAGGTGTCGCCGATCTTGGTGCTCTGGAGATATTTTTCCGCCTTTTGGGCGATGAACCGCGGATCGCGGTCGTACATTTCACGGGTGATCGGATCGACCACATTCCCGATCAGGCTCAGTGTGGGCACGGAGCAAAAGGGATCCATGCAGGCGGTTGCCGGGTCCGGCACGAGCAGCATGTCGCTGTTGTTAATCGCTCTCCATCCACGAATCGACGAACCGTCAAGACCTGATCCATCCTTGAACAGGCCCTCGGTCAGCTCACTGACAGGAATTGTAAAATGCTGCCAGGTGCCGATCAGGTCGACGAACTTCATGTCCACGACCTGGACCTTATTCTTCTTTGCAAAATCTAACACCTCACGAACGTTCATCCCCTCCTCCTTTCAACCGCCGATAAAAGAACCACTCACACCCTGTCGTTTACGCCGCATGAGCTCCGAGAAATAGCTCAATTTCGTTGAGGATCGATGCCCGGATCGCTTCGAGGCGTCCGGCGTCTTCCACTTTCTTGCCGTCCATCCCCGTCACATAAAACACGTCGGCCACCTGATCGAGCCGGGTGGAAATCCGGGACGCATGCACGGACAAGCCCAATTGAAAAATGGCGTTCGTGATAATGTACAGCAATCCTTGCCGATCATCCGCAAAAACATCAAGAATCGTAAACCGATCGGAGGTCTCATTGTCGATGCGCACCTCAGAGGGTTGCCGATGCGCGGGCAATGACCGGCCCATGCTCAACCGTGCTCCCCGACGCATGACCGCATCGATCGACTGACGGCCGGTCAACACCTCTGTAATCGTCGCCTCAATCGACTCGCATCGCTCCGCCGGTGGAGCGCCCTGATAATCCGGGTCGGCAACCTGAAAGGTATCGACGACGACGCCGTCTTTTCTCGTCACGATCTGTGCATCCAAAATCTGCAATCCACCCGCCGCCATCACCCCCGCAATCTTCGAAAACAATCCCGGAATCAGATCGTTATGCGCAATCACGGCATATTCACAGGTCCCCAATGGCGCATTAAATTCCGTCTCCACCATCACGCCGCCATCGTGCAGATGCCGAATCGCGCTCAAGTGCGCGGCAATGCGCCGTGGACTCGTCCCGTAGGCATAGCGCAGGGGAAACTGTTCGAGTTCCGAACGGATCCAGGTGTTGTCGGCGGGAAGATTGTGATCTCCCCGCGACTGTCTAGCCACATCCTCCGCGATACGCGTCAGCCGCTGCGGCTCATCGGCCGTCTCCCGCTCGCCGGAGACCTCCTGCATGGCTCGCAGGTACAGTTCGACCAGGAGCGACTCTTTCCATTTCGTCAACACATCGGGGCCCACGGCAGCAATGTCGGCCGCCGTCAAAGCCAGCAACTTACGCAACACTTCCGGCGTACCGACTTCGCGCGCGAACGGCAACAGAACCTTTTCATCATAGGGATCGCGCCGGAAGGCCGTGTGCGCCATTAACAGATGCCGATGAACGAGCATGACCAGGGTGCGCGTGTCAGACTCATCGAAGCCGAGACGCGCGGCCATTTCTTCCGCCAGCCGCTTCCCGACTTCGCTATGATCTTCCTCATGGCCCTTCCCCAGGTCGTGGAGAAGGAGCGCCAGGTGCAGCAGATCCTTCCGCTTGATCTCCCGATACACCTCTCCGAGGACACCCGTATGGTCGGCCAGGGTTTCGGCTTTCGCCACTGCCAGCAAACTATGCTCGTCAACCGTGTACTTGTGGTACTGGTTAAATTGCATCAGTCCACGGACGCGCGAGAAGGCCGGCACCAGTTTTTCCAGCAGATGCGCCCGATGCATGGCTTCCAGGGTCCGCGCTGTACCGGGCCCCGCGAGAATCGAGAGAAAGGTTTGTCCGGCCTCCGGCGTGTGGAACTGTTCGATGGACAGCGTTTCCGCATGCCGGTGGATATCTTCCAGAAGAGACGGGTCGATGCTCAGCTGCCGCGATCGGGCCAGGTTGAAGAGCGTGAGCAGCAAGGTCGGCTGCCCCAGCACCTGTGAACGCAGCTCAACCGGAACGGTCAACGCCTCGCCATCGATAGCAAAATATTGTTGGATGCGCGGAGAGGGCAGCCAGCGAACGAGCCGCTTCCACAAGGAGCGGCGGCGGCACCGCTCCACGAATCGCATCAAGGCGACGTGCAGCCCCATCGTATGCCGATAGTATTGCTGCATGAACTGCTCGACGGCGAGCAAATGGGGACGATCGGTGAAGCCGAGATGCTTCGCGAGCCAGACCTGCTCGTCGAAGGTGAGAATTTCCTGCGCCATGCCGGCTCGAATATGGAGAAACGAACGGACTCGCAAGAGAAACTCTCTGGCTTCCCTGATCGAGCGATAATCTGCTTGGGAGAGAATCCCCCGATCGGAGAGTTCGCGAATGGTAGGCGCTTGAAATCGCGCGGAGCCGATCCATTGCAGGAGATGCAGATCGCGCAAGCCGCCTTTGCTCTTTTTGACGTTCGGCTCCAGCAGGTACACCGTCTCGCCGAACTTCTGGTATTCACGCTGCCGCTCGGCCACCTTCTGATCGAGATACCCGTCGAAGCCGCTCGATACCACTTTACGCACATACCGCGCATGGAACTGCTGAAAGAGCTCGGGGCTTCCCGCCAGAAACCGGGCCTCCATCATGGAGGTGCGCACCGTCAGATCAGCCAGGCCCAAATCGATACAGTCCTGAATGGTCCGCACGCTATGCCCGACTTGAAATCCGATATCCCAGAGCGGATGCAGCACCTGCTTTACCAGCTCAGGGATCACCTTGGCCGCATCCTGATGAAAGAGGAACATCAGATCGATATCGGAGTGCGGCGCCAATTCCCGCCGGCCATAGCCGCCGATCGCCACCAGGCAACAATGCTGGAATCCGGCCGTCGTGAGCGCCTCGCCGCCGGTCCGCGCAGCCGTCCGGTAGCGGCCAATGATCAAACCATCGACCAGATCGGTCGTGGCCGCGACCACCTCGTCGCCCGACGCACCGGCCAGCAGCCGCTGCTGAATCGCCTGGCGTTGATCAGCCAGCAATTGGGACACCGAGATGCCACCCACGTCGTGCACCCTATGGGAATCCGCGTCCAACGCCTGCGACATACTTAGAGCGCGCTTTCTCCCGTTTCACCGGTCCTGATCCTGACGGCAGAGGCGAGGTCCCGCACAAAGATTTTGCCGTCGCCGATGCTCCCCGTCTTTGCGGCTCGCGTAATGGTTTCCAACACGCGCTGGACCTGACCGTCATTCACGGCCACTTCAATCTTGACCTTCGGCACGAACTCGATGGTGTACTCCTGGCCGCGATAGGTTTCCTTGTGGCCCTTCTGACGGCCGAAGCCCTTGACCTCCGTGACCGTCATGCCCTGAATCCCGATCTCGAGCAAGGCATCCTTCACTTCATCGAGCTTGAACGGTTTGACGATGGCTTCGATTAATTTCATCCTTGCCTCCTGGGCCGCCGACCGCCCACAGTCGATGGCGTCGTATCACGAATAGGCGCGTTCGTTATGTTGACTCAAATCCAGACCGGTCGCTTCCTCTTCAGGCGAGACCCGCAGTCCCGTCATCGCATCGACTAATTTGAGGATGGCAAAGGTACCGACCACTGAGAAGACCGTCGTGACCACTACGACCAGGAGTTGGACACCGAACAAACCGGGATTGCCGAAGAAGAGCCCATCGGCGCCTCCGGGATTGACGGCTTTGCTGGCGCAGAGCCCCGTCGCCAGCACTCCGATCACCCCCCCGACTCCGTGGATTCCCACGACGTCAAGCGAGTCATCATAGCCGAATCGCCCCTTCCAGACAATCGCCGCGTAGCAGGCCATGCCCGCCACCAGACCGATGGCAATGGCGAACAGCGGGCTGATATATCCCGCCGCAGGCGTCACCGTCGCCAGGCCCGCCACCGCGCCGCTAGCCACGCCCAGTACCGTGGGTTTCCCGCGATGCATCCATTCCGCGCCACACCAGGAAATGGCTCCCATGCAGGCGGCCGCATGGGTTGCGAGAATGGCCGACACCGCCACACCGTTTGCCCCGAGCGCACTTCCTCCGTTGAACCCAAACCACCCGAACCACAGAAATCCGGTCCCGAGCAGGGTCATCGGCAAATTATGGGGGGCCATATAATCCGTGCCATACCCGCGCCGCTTGCCCAGAACAATCGCGCAGATCAAGGCCGCCGCGCCGGAGCTGATATGAATCACCGCGCCGCCCGCAAAATCCAACGCTCCTAATTGAGCCAGCCACCCGCCGCCCCAGATCCAATGGGCCAGTGGCACGTACACGAGCACCGACCACAGAGCCGCAAACAGCACGACCGATGTAAATCGTTTGCGTTCGGCGAAGGCGCCGGTAATCAGCGCCGGCGCAATGGCGGCAAACATCAATTGGAACAACATAAAGGCTTGATGCGGAATCGTCGGAGCGTAGACCGCGTGCGGCTGACTCCCCACGCCGCTGAGGCCGATCCAGTCCAGCCCTCCGATGACGCCGCCTTTATCCGGTCCGAACGCGAGGCTGTAGCCGAACAGAATCCATAGCAGGCTGACCACGCTGAGGATCATGAGGCTCTGCATGATCGTCCCCAGCACATTCTTGGTACGCACGAGGCCGCCGTAAAACAGGGCCAGCCCCGGCACCAGCATGGCGAGCACAAACGCCGACGAAACCAGAACCCATGCCGTATCGCCGCTGTCGGCTTTGAGCGGCGCATTCTCCGCCCAGGCCTGTTCAGCCCCAAGCCCCACGATCACGGTGAGCACTCCTGCCAGGCCCACGATGAGCGTTTTCCACTGTGCCGATGCCTTCACGCTGTCCTCCTTCGGCTACGCTGCCTGCCAAGAGGCCTCCTCCCTCACCATGCTCAGGAGGAGGCCCAGGCAGAAGCTTAAAACGTCTTCGTGAACTTCAGCTTATAAAAATCCTGATTGTCTGTCAGATCTTTTCCGACCGTGAACCGGAAGGCCATGTTCCCCGGCAACTTCATTTCGACGTACGGACCGATCCAACGATAGTAATCCTGAGCCGCCCCCGGCGCGCTGCTGTCACGCGTTGTCAGCAAATGCTCATAGTGCGCGCCCATAGACCACATGCTGTTCACCCGCACGCCCGCACTCACCCAGTAGTGCAGAAAGTCCCAGGTTCCCCGGCCACCGCCCTGGATCGGGCCCAGACAGTTCGTGCCGCCCGGATTACTGCAGCCGATCGCACCACCGCCGCCGCTGCCGCCTTCGCTGCGAATCGCCTTGTAGTAGCCCATGTAGAACTCGCCTTCGAAACGATTGTCGATGTAGTTCGCCGTGATGTTCGGCACCGCGCCTTCAAAGGCCGTGGTGCGCTCATTGACGCTGCCGCCGCCGTTCGGAAAGAAGCCGCCGCGGGACGACAGCAGGCTGCCATGCACGAAGCCGATCATCGGCGTGACAGACAAGCGCTTCTCCAGGAACGTGAAATTAAGTCCCACGTCCGTTTCCAGCCAGGGCGCGTTGTCATGCACCCCCACGCCGTTGATCATGGTCCAATAGGTGAAG
>DAONAB010000111.1:0-8844 GCA_035400805.1 Nitrospira sp.
CTTTGTATTGCCGCATTTGCAGCGGTCAGGCGCGAAGCTTGTACCAGAGAGGGAATGGTCGAGTTCAAGGCCGGCCCATACGGCATTGTAGCAAGGGCGATCAGAAAAACAAATGTGTACAATGTGGGTAAGGTCAGCATACCGAGAATAGAGAGGGTCGCGAGCCACGCCAATAGTGCACCACGCGCGAGATCCAGTGAGATCATCACGCGAAGTTTCCAGTCGGCGGACAGACGATCGAGATACACACCGATAACTGGGCCGAGGACCAAGGGCGGGATGGTCTGAAGGACACCAATGAACGTCATTTTAACAGCAGAACCAGTGAGATCGTACACGAACCACAGGATCGCCGGCCTATTGAGGCCGTCCCCGAGTTGGGAAATTAGCTCCCCGGTCCAAAGCCACCGCACATTTCTCTTCGAGCTCAGCTGCTCACTGACCTCAAGAGTTCCCTGTGTCCGCTCATCATCCCGGAGGCCCTGAAAAGTCGCGCGCAGCAAGCTCACGAGGGACATAGCTTTACCCAAGAGAGTTAGGAAGCAAGACCTACTATTCCGGCATAACCGGGGTATCTATGAAAAGGATTCTCTCGCTTTGGCGCACGACCTCGAGCGCATAGGAGGCCTTCTCTGAAAGGTCCTTCTACGTTTCGCTTCAACTTCAATCCGTCGTGGCCTGCTGCCATGCCGATCCGCAAGGTCGTGCCTCCTACTACTCCCTCACACTGCCTTCCGCAACAAGACCTCGATTGACCATGCCGTCACTCTGTAGTGAAGGGATGGAACGGTTTGTTCTTCTCCCGGGCCGCGAAAGTCCTCCGGGCTCGGGAGACTCGTATCGATCACTTGCCGCCAGTCCGTTGGCTGACCTTCCTGGATCGTGAAGGTAAGATCGTCCCAATTACGGCCGTAACGGCTTTATCTGCCCACGCGTCACTGACGCCGGAGTGTTCGAGTGAGGTCTTCATCAAGAGCGCTCAAGATAAGTCGAAGAGCCTCATTCCAACCCGACACGAGTGCCTCGGGCGTCTGTTCCATGATGTCCACTTCGTTCCGATACTCTCGATGCCACAGAACTTCTCCTTGAGCGGACGCCTCATGGAGGAAGAAGAATTGGACGGCCAGAACAGCCTTTGCAGGGGTTGCGCGATAATCTCCATACAGCACCGTCAGGATCCCCTCGAGCCTATGCGTGGCGGGCAATGGCCCTGACGAATCCATGACATACTGAAACAGGCCGGCCCTTGTCAGCCAGTTCACGACTTGTTGAGTGATCATGGCATTGGGCGGGACAAACCACTCGTTGTAAAAGTCTCCTTCGTACCGCGCATCGTTCGCGCGATACACCAACTCCTTTCCTTCAAAAGCCGGCGAGACTCGAAATTTTCGAACCTTCAGGACGGTTCCAGGAATGGAGGCCCGTGTCTCGCCTGAATGTACCGCCTCCAGAGCATAGGAGTGCTTCTCCGGATAGCTCCTGCCAAGATTCACGCAACCGCCGAGTATGAGCAGGACAAGGCAGATGCCGATGAAATCCGGCACGGCTATCCCAGATGGGTTATCGCTTTGTCGCCCCCGCCCGAGGCGGAGGTTCGCCCAAGAACACTTGAGCGGGATATCGTTTCGCATTGTCGGTTATTTCCCGAAGGTTCTCTGACATGACTCGCAGATTCTCCACTGTGTCCTCGATATCTTGACTCTTATTCGACATAAGCTTGTCCATTCGCTGCACCGTACGCTCCAACCGGGAGAACGCGCCGGGGAATTGTTCGGATGCGGTCTTGATGTGTTTCGATGCCTCTGACAAATCGGCGATGAGCTGTCTCGTTCCTTGCACCGTGCCGGCCGCGTCGGAAACCATGGCTCTGATTTCAGGGCGCTCCACAAGCCGACGAGTTTGTCCCGCCAGCTCTTGAAACTCGGCCAGCACTCGTCCCGTCTGGCTACTCAATGCCTGCGCATTTGTGTCTTGAACCAATTTCGTCACTGCAAGCACAAGGCTATCGAGATTTCTGGTTATTGTGTGGATGTCGGCTTTTTCCAAATCTCTGGCTATGGTATGGAGAGCGGCGCCCAATACACTCACCGTGCTCGGAGCGGAAGGCAGGTACACAGCTTGAGGTTTCCACGGCACGTCTAATGTCGGATACTGCTGCGCGTCAAGGTAATCCGCCTCCAGATACACCACTCCGGTCACGCCTTGTGAAGCCAGCCGGACCCGAAGCCCCGCTGTAATTCTGCCGCCATGCTGCGCTTTTTTTTCTTCCTCCGTGAGATGGGGGCTCAGATCAGCAACAGATCCACGGACGAGGATATAGCGCCCATAGCGCAGCAAGTCTTCTTTGCCGAGTTCTTCTCCATAGATATCGCCCACGAAACCGATCGCTTCCACCGTTCCGACCTGCACGCCGCGATACTTGATCGGCGATCCAACCGCGAGGCCTTGGACGGATTCGTCAAAATAGCTTTCCCAATACACAACGTTCTTGAACCACTTCCCTCCACTCAGCGCGACGATCGCGATGATCAGTGTGACCAATCCGAGCACGATAAAGACGCCGATCTTATGATAGTTGGCCTTGGCGCTCATCGCTCTCCACCTGCGCCTTTTCCGGCGGTCTCGGCCGACGCGCCAGGGTTGAGAAATTGACGCACCCAGGGATTGGCGGCATGTTCGCGTAACTCCTGAGGCCGTCCTGTCGCCACGATCTTTTTGACCTCCTTGTCCAACATGATCACCCGATCGGCGATAGTGTACACGCTCGACAACTCATGTGTGACGATGACGAACGTGATCGCGAGATTGCGGGCGAGGTCGAGAATCAGTCGGTCGAGTTCGGCCGAGGTAATCGGGTCGAGTCCCGCAGACGGTTCATCCAGAAAGAGAATGTGCGGGTCAAGCGCCATGGCGCGCGCGATGGCCGCACGTTTCTGCATACCACCACTGAGTTCGGACGGCATATAATCCAGGAACGGTTCGAGCCCCACCAATTTGAGTTTCATGCGAGCGATCAGATCCATGGCATCCGACGGAAGGGCGGTGTATTCTTCCAGGGGCAGCCGGACATTTTCTAGCAGGGTCATGGAACCAAACAGCGCGCCCATCTGATACGTGACCCCAATGCTCTTGAGAAGATTGGTGCGCTCCTCTCCCTCGGCCGTCACGATGTCCTTCCCGCCAATGAAGATATGGCCGGCCGCTGGTTGGTAGAGGCCGATCATGTGCTTCAGCAATGTGCTTTTTCCACTGCCGGATCCCCCAAGGATGGCAAAGACCTCGCCACGATAGATCTCAAACGAGATGTCGTCGATCACCACTGAGCCATCGTAACCGGCGGTGAAGTGTTGCACTTGAATAATGGGCCTATTTTCTTTTGGCAGCATGACACGCAACGGTTACAAGCCTAAGGCATAGAACACCACTGCAAAGAGGCCATCCACAATAGCAATGAGCACGATGCCGCTGACGACTGCGCTGGTGGTCGATTGGCCGACCGCACTGGCGCCTGTCCTCGTCTCCAAACCCCGCAGGCAGCCGACTGCGGCTACCACAATACCGTAGACGAATGATTTCAGCAGTCCACCCATGAGGTCTCCCACTGTCACGGCCGACAGGACTTGGTTCACATACGTGACGAGCGGATACCCCAGCGACCGCATCACGATCGCTCCTCCCATCAAACCGAACAGGTTTGCGAACACCGTCAAGACCGGGATCATCGCCACCGCCGCGATGACACGTGGCACAACGAGAAATCGGACCGGCTCAAGCCCCATCGTGCGCAGCGCGTCGATTTCTTCCCTGACTTTCATGGTGCCCAGTTCTGCGGCAAACGCCGAACCGGACCGGCCGGCCAGAATAATGGCAGTGATCAAAGGCCCCATCTCACGAAGCATCGCTATTCCCAGGAGATCGGCGACGAAAATGTCCGCCCCAAACCGGCGCATCGGAATGGCAGACTGAAACGCCAAGATGAGTCCGAGCAGCACCCCGATCAACGCAATGATGGGGAGCGCATTGACTCCGGACCGCTCCGCCACAAGCCAGGCCTCTTGCCATCGCACAAGACGGGGCTGGCGAGCAGCACGGAGCAACATCACAGCCAGCTCACCGACGAAAGTCAGAAGGGATTTAAAATCGCGCCACAGTTCGACCGCGGCTTTTCCTACCTGCTCAATGATCGAAAGCGGCTCACGGCGGCGTCCCGATGGACGCTCTATTGAGATATGTCCATAGATGTCCAGAAGGCGCCGGACTTCCTCCTGCAGCCCTTGAATTGCGGCATCACCGCCGGTGCGGATCTGCAACTGCTGAAGGTCGATCAGGAACGCAACCCCAGCGCCGTCACAATAGCTCACCCCTGACGCATCAATCACGAGCCGGCGTGGTTTCGATTGTGTCAGTATCTGCTGGCCTCGCTGCCACCACTTCCCGGTCGTGTCCGAATCCCATCGTCCCGTCATGATGAGCGTGAGTGTGCCGCCATCGCTCGAGCGGCGCGCATCCAGCGAATTGATAGACGCCTCTGTTGCTGGTTTCATGATTCGACAACCGTGTTATGGAGACTCCTCTTCTCCCTTCACCATCTCCTTCGTCTTCCGTTCCCCTTACAACTCACGTCGGTGGGTCGAGCTTGAACACGCGCGTAAGGCTACCCGCAAACTCATACACCTCGTTCTTGATTCCCAGTTTGATCGGCGCCGCGCCGCCATTGCGTCCGCGCACGGTAAGCGCGTCGCGCGTGAGCCGTAGATCGAGCGAATGTCCGCGATAGCGAAGGTGCATGTCGAGGCGTTCCACTTCCAGAGGCAATTTCGGGTTGAGACGGAGGACGTCTCCCGTGACTTCGATCCCCATCGTCCCGCGCTGCACGAGATCGACCGTTCCCGCCATGGCGCCGAGATGGACGCCCTCCGCGGTGGTGCCCTGCTGAATATCGTTCACATCGCTCTGGAGCGCTTCCGCGAAGTAGCGCGTCGCCCGCGGTCGGTCGGAACGCGCCAGCACCCATGCATGGACCACGCGGGACAGGGTCGATCCGTGGGACGAGCGGGAGTCGTAGTAGGCGACGTGTCGCGGAATCGTTGCCGGGTCGAACGGATAGCTTAGACGCTCAAACAGTTCGCCGAGCTCTTCGGAGGAAAACAGATAAAACAACATCAGGACATCCGCCTGTTTCGATGCCTTGTAGCGGTTGGCGCTGTCGTTCTCCGCCTCGAGAATCAGTTCGAGGCGGCCGATATTGCCGTACCGCGCCCGGTAGTTCTCCCAATCCAACTCGGCGAGCGTTTCGTAGCCTTCGAACTGGCTGATGATTCCGTCGTCATGAAACGGCACATACATCCTGCGGCTGATCTCGTCCCAGCGAGCGATCTCTTCCTCCGACAATCCCAGCCGCGTCATGAGCGCCTCGCGACGTATGTCCGGGAGCAGGTCGAGCACCTCCAGCGCCCGCCACAGCACCCACACGGCCATGATGTTGGTATAGGCGTTGTTCTTCAGGCCCGGCGCCGCTGAGTCGGGATATCCCTCGTGAAACTCGTCTGGTCCCATGACGCCGTGGATCTCGTAGCGCCCGCGCTGATCGTTGAAATGGGCGATGCTGGACCAGAAACGCGCGATATCGAGGACCAGCTCCGCGCCGTGAAACTGCAAAAACTCGATGTCGTGAGTGACTTGAAAGTACTGCCAGACGTTATAGGCGACGGCGCTCCCCACGTGGCGCTGCAAGTACGAGTTGTCCGGCACCCAGCGTTGCGAATGCGGATTCAGATTGAGTTCCTGCGTTTCTTCCTGCCCGTCGCTTCCGCTTTGCCAGGGGAACATGGCTCCCTGAAACCCCGCGCGCCTGGCCGCGGCCCGCGCCTCACCCAGCCGCCGGTAGCGATAGAGCAGAAGAGACCGGGTGATCTCGGGCATGCGATAATTGAGAAACGGGAAGATAAACAGCTCATCCCAAAAGATGTGGCCCTGATAGGCCTCGCCGGTCCAGCCGCGCGCCGGCACTCCGATATCGAGTCCGATCGAATTGGGCGAAACCGCTTGCAGCAGATGCAACATGTTCAAGCGAAGCAGCATCGGGACGTTCAGCTTGAACGAGGCAACGGCCGGCTGCATATGCACGTCGAAGCGGCGCCACACCTGCTTCCAGGCAAGGGCATGCTTCTCCATGATCGCGTCGAAGCGACCCGCGCCCGCGATCGCCTTACGAGCCGCCAATCTGCATTCGGAAATAGCGTGATCGCGCGAGGTATAGAACGAAACAAGCTTTTCAAGCTTCACTGTTTCGTCCTGCCTCAATTCGAGGTCGAATTCCTGTCCGATGTAGCCCGGTTCCTTGATGACCCGACGCGGACTGTTCAATGAGTTGCCGCCGGCGAACGCCTGTGTTCGCGCCACCTGTGCAATCTGAATATGGGATTGGCAGGTGCGGGCGAGTAACGAGACGTTGTCTTCATCAACTATCTCACATGCCGGCGGCTCCAGATGTCGATTGTTGAATGTGCGATAGAGCTTGGCGCCCGCATTGACGACACGCCCGTCGATCGCCGAACGCACCGTGACGCGCGCGGACCAGTTTTCGGCGGTGAGCGCCAGTTCGAGCGCGCCCAAGTGTATGTCGCTCATCGATACTAAACGGCGTTCCTTCAACGTACTGCGCCGGCCCTGGCCGTCCTCGAAACGCATGGTACGGAACAGCATGCCGAGCCGGAGATCGAGCTCCTGGCGATATGAGAGGATTGTGACTTTTCTCACGTCGAACCAATCCCCGTCGGCAATGCGAAATTCGAGCGCAAGCCAATTGGGAAGATTCACGAGATCCTCGTTCTCGACCACCCGACCGGCAATGTCGGTGCGCAGTCGGTTGTAGCCGCCGGCGAGGTACGTGCCGGGATAGTGGATCCCGTCCGCCCGCGCCCAAGTCACGGCCCCGCGCGTCGAGAAATAGCCGTTGCCGAGCGCGCACAATGCTTCGCGGGTTCCCTCGCTCGCCGGATCGAACCCTTCGTACACCAGTGACCACGTAGAAGGTGACTCCGTCGTCACTTGAACTTGCGCGAGACTGGTCACCACCACATCGGCGCCGGCCTCGCGCAGCGCCTGAGATTGCCCGCTGCGATCAATTCCGATGACCAAATCAAATCCGCCGGCGCGCCCCGCCTCGACGCCGGCGAGGGCGTCTTCGACGACGACGGCCCGCGAGGGGTCGGCCTTGACGCGCCGCGCCGCTTCCAGAAACCCATCGGGCGCCGGCTTGCCGTTGAGGGCCAGCCTGGTTATGTCCATTCCGTCCACCCGTGCGTCGAAGAGGCCCGATATCCCCGCGGCCTCCAGCACTGCCGCGCAGTTGTTGCTGGAAGACACGACGGCCGTCTTGACCTTCTGAGTGCGAAGTGTTTCGACGAGCGCGATCGTGGCTTCATAGGGCTCGACGCCGTGCTGCTCCAGCTGTTGCAGAAAATAGTGGTCCTTCAGGTTGCCCAACGCATGCACGGTCTGCATGCCGGGGGCGTCGTCGGGCGTACCGGAAGGCAGGGCAATGCCGCGCGAGTCAAGAAACGAGGCCACGCCGTCGTACCGGGGCTTGCCGTCGACGTAGCGCCGGTAGTCGCTCTCGATGTCAAAGGCCGCGAACGCTTCTCCTGTGGCTGCGACCCGCTGTTCGAGAAACCCGTCGAACAGCCTTTTCCACGCTGCTGCATGCACGCTCGCAGTTCTGGTCAGCACGCCGTCGAGATCGAACAACACGGCGTCGTAATCACGAGGAGATAGCGTGACAATGGGAACCATCTTTTTCATTAGAGATCGTGCCTCAGTGGCCGCATCGGATCATGGCAACGCCCGTTATAGGACAGGACATGGTGTAACTCTCCAAATGTCCCGAGCATATTCCGCAATCGTGCGGTCGCTGGAGAACTTGCCGGAGCCGGCGACATTCAGAATAGCTTTGTTCGCCCAGCCCTGCGGGTCAGCGTAGAGATGCCCCAGTCTCTCCTGCGTCTCACCGTACGACCTGAGGTCCGCCAGGTGCATGTAATAGTCGCCGTGCGTCATCAGCGCCTCGCGAATCGGATTGAAGACCCCCGGCTCATGGCGGCTGAAGTGGTCAGAAAAGATCAGGTCCAGCGCCCGACGCGTTTCCGGTTCGTTCTCGTAGTGCCACTGCGGATTGTACCAACCGCGGCTATCGGCAACCTCCTCGGCTGTGAGACCGAAGAGAAAGATATTCTGTTCACCGACTTCCTCAGCCATCTCGATTGTCGCGCCGTCGCGTGTGCCGATCGTCAGTGCGCCATTCATCATGAACTTCATGTTGCTCGTTCCGCTGGCTTCATAGCCGGCCGTCGAGATCTGTTCGGACACATCGCTGGCCGGAATGAGATGCTCGGCCACCGAGACACAATAATCCGGCACAAACACGACTCTCAGATGCCTGCCCACGGCGGGATCTCCCTTGATGGTGCCCGCCAAATTGTTGATGAACTTGATGATGAGCTTAGCAAGTGCGTAGGCCGGCGCCGCCTTGCCGGCGAAGAAGAACGTGCGCGGCGCGAACTCGAGGTTCGGATTCTCGCGCAGACGATTGTAGAGCACCACGATGTGCAAGGCGTTGAGGAGTTGCCGCTTATATTCGTGAATGCGTTTGATCTGGCTATCAAAGATCGTGTCGGGGTCTACCACTTCACCGGTTGTCGCTTTGAACCAATCCGCAAACCGCATCTTGGCTTCCCGTTTGGCCTTGCGAAAACGCTCCTGAAGCCCCTTGTCCCCGGCAAGCGGCTTCAATCTCGCTAATTGGCTGAGGTCGGTAATCCAGGCATCGCCGATCGCATCAGTAAT
>DAONAB010000112.1:0-8819 GCA_035400805.1 Nitrospira sp.
AGGTGAACGGTGTCGTTCACAATGTAGTTCGTCAGGGCCAAGAGGTCACGGGCATTGTTCACGGTATTGACCAATGCGCGGTATTCTTCATAAAAGAGACTCATGTGGAGATTGTCCGTAACGTCGTATCCGACGCCGACGTCATACCACCACTGATTGTTGAAGTTGGTGCCCGGAGCATCGCCGATCAGGTTATAGCCCCCGTCAAGATAGGCCAGCCATCGATCACCGAGACTTTTGGTCAATTCCAATCCCGCCCCTTCATCGAACTCGCCCGTGCCCAGCCCGAGATCGGCATCCGCAGTCGGTAATTTGACCCGCCCCGTCACCGCCACAAGCGGCATGACGGCGCTCTCCTCGATCAGGTAATAACGACCACGCAGAATCACGTCGCCTAGACCGCTGTCGGTTGTGGCGCTGGATAACGGGGCGGCGCCGGGCCCTTTGCCCCTGCCTGCCCCGCCGGCGAGCGCCGCCGTGGGACTGACCGCGGCACTGCCTGTGCGGGTCGGCATTCCCCCCACGAGTCGAACCGCTCCGGTCCCGGAGATGCTGACAAAGGGAATCGTCAGGCTGAGATCTCCGTCTCGAAACACCCGCCGAACCGTCATGGGCGCATAGAGAATGTTCGTCCTGGAATCCGCGCCGTACGAACCGCTCGAATAATTGACGGTCGTGCTGACCCGCCATTGAGGGGTTGGTTGGGGCGGCCCTTCGACTTCAGCCACCGCCCGGTCAACCGTCCCTGCGCCGAGGAGAAAGAGACCCGTCCCCAACAAAACCGCTGTCAGGCCCACACCGCTGTAACGCTCCCTTGCCGCAAGGATCGCGTCATACCGCATCAGATTCCCCGCCGCAGTCAACGGCCGCCGCGTTCGGTCCGCTCAGCCTTCTCATGCTGCGGTCTCTCCGGACGCTCCGTACGAGTCTGTTCCCGCGTCCGCTCGCGCGTTCGCTCCTGCTCCTTGAGTTGCTCCTTTTCTTTCAGCTGATCCTTCGTCTGCAGCTTGTCCTTATCCTGAATTTGTTGCTGCGTTTTGAGCTGGTCGCGATCGCGATCCTGCGCCGACGCAATAATCACATTTCCTGCCGGGAATGACAGGGCAACCGCCACCGCGATGGAAAGCATTTTTCTGAGCTTCATGGGGCACCTCCTTGTGCATATAGCCGCGAGCGATATTGCTCACGGCAGAGAGGGGCGATGAGCACGCTCCGTTGCGCTCCACATCCGGCCATCACCGTCACATTCGACAGCCTGTCATCGTCCATCAAATGGGCTCTGCCTTCTCCACGCGCACTCTCACATTACATGCTATTGGTTGACTCCAAATCGATAGAGATCGTGACAGGTCGCACACCGCGCCGTCATGCTCGATAACCGCTGAAGAATTTGCTGCGGAGTTTCCTTCTGCACGATCGCATCGGCCAACGCATCCATGTCCTTATGGATCGACAGGCCCATCTGTTTGAACGGCAGCGGCAGCTTCGCCATGATAGCCGGTTCCGTGTCTGCCGCCGCCTTCATCCCGGCCGCTCTTGCGGCTGCTTCCATCGCCTTAGGATCCGGCTGCGGTTCGCCGAGCCCTCTGACGACTCCATCCACCGCTTTGAAAAGTTGTCGCATTTCGGCCAGGATATGGTCCCGCTCCGCCGGCGCCAGCCCGATCTCCTGCCGTCCGTCCGTGCCCGGTTTTGTCCATCCAGCTACAAACATCCACCCGGCGACGGCCAGCGTGACGATCCAGAGCCCAACCATTACCCGGCACAGTGTGTGTCCCTTGCTGCCCATCGGTGACCTCCTGTCACGCACACAATCCCTCTCTCCCCGAGCGACGTTCGACTATCAATGAAACTCTCTCTTTGCTGTAAGAGCAGGATCCGTCCGGAAGGATTCACCGTTCGGCGGCCTGTCCGGCGTTTCATTCTAGATCGGCCGGCCTGAACCGAGAGTCCTGGACAATGCTGAGTTATGGCAGAACGTGTCTAGCCTTGTGAGGCGATCTTAGGGGAGGCCCCGGGAAGATGGGTCCACGCGCACGAAACCCGTCGGCCCCTTCTGTGAGTGGCCTAGAATGCCAAATAGAATCCAAATCCGATACTCTCGACCTTTTCGCTAAAGAACTGCCCATAGGGATAAAAGCCGCGATAATAATTCACGAGGAACCGAAACCGACGCTTCGCGCCGGGCCTGGACCACTCGAACCCGCCAATGACATTGTGGTTGACGATCCATCGCAGCTCTTCGAAGGTCTTGAAGTCGGCCCCCAGCACCGGCGTGAGCTGGAGCCCCGGCATCATGCTCCCGAGGAACGGCGAGTGAACCGTCGGCCCCCGCAGCTCCATGCCCCACTGCACTCGATTTCGATCCAGATGCGCCGGTTCGCGATGAATCAAATACCCTCCGCCCGCATACATCCTGACCCATCGGTACTCATAGGAAACGATCCCCTCAACTTCCTCGAAACTGAGATTCACCCGATTGAATCCCGGATTCTCGAGAAGAAATTCATCTCCGACATGGCTGCTCTGGTGGTAGAGGCGCACTCGCGTGGACCATGCCCCATGCCGCCAGGAGAGCGGAATTCCCACGATATAATCGGCATTGATCAGGTCCGACGATGGAGCATCCAGATTGAATTGCGAAAAGACTCCCGCCAGCAAGCCCACCTGCGACCCATTACAGCCTTGCCGCTTGGTGTAGAAGCCAAAATTTTCTCCGAACCCCACCGAGCCAACGTTCACGGACTTCCCGACCCCTTTTACAGTACTCGTGGGTTCTCTGCGTTGAACGGACTGATAGCTGGCGAAGAACTGCGGCTGCTTCGGATCCGCCATCAACGGCCGGAATACATCATCGCCTGGGAACGCCGAACTACTCGTTCCACTGTCGCTCTGCTCGTACCGGCAGTCGATCACCTCGCCGTTCTTCATGTCCGGCGCTTCTTCGGCCCGGACTTCGCCCACCGTCATGGCCGTCAAACCGATCACCCCGATCATCGCCTTCCAGAACATATCCATTCCAGCCTAGCCTATGGTTTTTTGAAAACGCCTCGTCGCTACCCAGAGCGTGGTCGCCCCTAACATCAACAGCGCTGCCATTTGAGGCCAGAGAATGTCAGGCCCCACACCTTTCAGGAAAATCCCGCGGATGATCACGAGGAAGTAGCGCAGCGGGTTGAGGTAGGTCAGCCATTGCACGGCTTCCGGCATGTTCGCGATCGGAAAGACGAAGCCGGACAATAACATGGCGGGGAAATAGTAGAAAAAGGCGCTCATCATTGCCTGCTGTTGCGTCCGGCTGATGGTAGAGATCAGCAAGCCGATCCCGAGGGTGCTCATCAGATAGAGACTGGTTGCCCCTAAGAGCAGCATGAGACTACCTCTGATCGGGACGTCGAACCAATAACCGGCGATCGCGGTAACCAGCACGACATCGGCAAAACCGATCAGTGCAAACGGCAACATCTTGCCCAGAATGAACTCCGACTGCCTGATAGGGGTGACCATGATCTGTTCGATCGTGCCGAGTTCCTTTTCACGCACTACCGCCATGCTGGAGAGCATCAGCGTGACCAGCGTCACGATCAACACGATGACGCCAGGGACGTAGAAGTTGCGGCTTTCCAGATTCTCGTTGAACCAGGCACGCGTCTCCAGCGCCACGCGGGGCGGGGCGGCCGGCTGACCCGTCGCTCGCACGAAGCGAGTGTGCAGCACGACTTCACTGAAACGACCGGCGATCTGCCCGGCATAGTTGAGCACGATGCCCGCCGTGTTGGAGTCCGTTCCGTCCACGATCATTTGGAGCGCCGCGGTCCGGCCGGCGCGGAGATCCTCCCCGAACCCCTTGTTCATCCGCAGGACGGCTTTGGCCAGCCCATGATCGACGAGGTTCCGGGCCTCTTCTTCCCGATCGACGTATCCCACCACATCGAAGTAGCCGGAACCCGTGAATCGCGCAACTAACTCGCGGCTGGCCCGGCTGTTGTCGAGGTCGAATATCGCGGTCGGAACGTGCGTGACGTCCGTGGTGACGGCATAACCGAACACCAACGTCTGCACGAGCGGCATCACGAAAATCACGGTCCGCATTCGGGGATCACGGAGGATCTGGATGAATTCCTTGATCAGCATCTGCGTGATCCGCTCGAACATCACTGCCTCACGCCATCTTCTTCTTGAAGAGCAAATTCGCGGCCAGGAGTACGACTAGGCCGAAGCCAGCCAGCAGCGCCGCCTCCAGCATGAGTAACTCCAGGCCGATCCCTTTGAGATAGATCCCTTTTAACAACGAGACGAAATACCGGGCCGGCACCACATGGGTGATGGCCTGGATCGCGTTCGGCATGTTGCTGATGTCGTACATGAACCCGGACAGCAGGAACGCCGGCAAGAAGGTGACGACCATGGCGAGTTGGCTGGCCAATAACTGGGACTTGGTCACGATGCTGATCAGCATGCCGAGCGAAAGCGCGCCAGCCAGAAAGATGGCGGCCATGCTGAAGAGGAGTGCAACATTGCCGCGCAGCGGCACCTCGAAGACGAACTCACCCATCAGCACGGCGATCAGCACATCCAGCATCCCGATGCCGAAGTACGGCAGCAGTTTGCCGAGGATCAGCTCGGGGCCTTTCAGCGGCGTGGAGATGATCTGCTCCATCGTGCCGGTTTCCCATTCCCGCGCCACGGTTAACGAGGTCAGCATCGCGGCGATGACCATCATGATCACCGCGATCAGCCCCGGAATGATGTAATTCTTGGATTCCATGTCGGCGTTGAACCAGACGCGCGGGCGCAGATCCAGCGGGACCGTGACGGTCCGGCCGCTGCTGCGGGCGGCTTGCTCGATCGCCAAATCCTGGTTGTAGGTCCGCGCGACGGTCTCGAGATACCCCAATACGATCGTCGCCGTGTTGGAGTCGCTACCGTCCACAATCGCCTGAGCTCGCGCAGTCCGACCAGACCCTACATCCATCGCGAAATCGACTGGGATGACCAATGCCACCAGCGCCTCCCCCGCATCGATGGCCCGCTCCACCTCTGCATAGGTCTGCACAATACGACGGAGGGCAAAATAGGGCGATCCCTCAAAGCGGCTCATGAAGTTGCGGCTGGTCTGCGTGCCGCTCTGATCCCAGACCACGAGCGGCACCTCGTCCACGTCCAAGGTCAGCGCATAGCCGAACAGAATCAACAAGAGGATCGGGATCGCGATTCCCATGACGAGGCTACGCCAATCCCGAATGATATGGATGCCCTCCTTACGGGCGACCGCCCAGATGCGCCGAGGCCTCATCCCTTCACCTCCGCCTGTGGCCGCTCCTGTCGGTCCCGCGCCTCGATTAACGAGACGAACACATCCTCCAGTGACGGCACGATCCGTTCCACCCGCGACACGGCAAAGTTCCGCTCCGCCAACCGGTTCGTGATCGCCGGAATCACGCCTTTCGCCTGACGCTCGACCACCACATGCAGACCCTTGCCGAACAAAGCGGCTTCCTTGACCCCCTCGACTGTTCCCAGCACTAGGATCGCCTCCTGCGGCTGCTCGCAGAGCACCTCGATGATGTCGTCCTGCATGAAGCGCGTCTTCAGCTCGTCCGGCGTCCCGGAGGCGATCAATTCCCCGCGATAGATCAACCCCAGCCGGTCACAGTACTCCGCCTCTTCCATGTAGTGCGTCGTGACGAAGACCGTCACGCCTTGTCCGGCCAACTCGTAAATCAGATCCCAGAAGCTGCGGCGGCTGATGGGATCCACGCCGGACGTCGGCTCGTCGAGAAAGATGATCGGCGGCTCATGCAGGATGGCGCAGCCCAGCGCGAGCCGTTGCTTCCAGCCCCCGGAGAGCACGGCGGTGCGTGAGCCGCGATGCTGCGCCAGGCCTGCCATCCCGATGACCCACTCTTTCCGCTCGGCTTTCTTCGCCTTGGGAATCCGGTAAATGCCGCTGTAGAAGTCGATGTTCTCCTCGACCGTCAGGTCCTCGTAAAGCGAGAACTTCTGGCTCATGTAGCCGATGTGGGTCTTGATCCGCTCCGCCTCCCGCATAATATCGAAGCCGTCGACGGTCCCGGTGCCGGCCGTCGGCGTCAGCAGCCCGCACAACATCCGGATCGTCGTCGATTTGCCGGCGCCGTTCGGCCCGAGAAAACCGAAGATCTCGCCGGTTTTGACTTGCAGGCTGATCCGGTTGACGGCCAGGAACGAGCCGAACCGTTTTTCTAAATCCTGGACAACGACCGCGTAGGGCTCACGCTCTGGCATCAATCGGTTCCTGCGGAGGGACGGCCTCTTCGCTCGTCAATACCGAAACAAAGACATCTTCCAAGGACGGCTCAATCGGCCGCAGGCCGTGCAGCGTAAATCCTTCGGCCTGCAGCACGGCGGACACTTCCTGCGCGGTCTGCACCCGGTCCATCGTGACCACATGAATGCGGTCGCCGAAAAGCCCGACCGACTCGACCTTCACCCGCCGCTTGAGCAGGGCTGCGGCCTCACGCGCTCGGCCGACACGAACTTCCAGGATCGTGCCCCGCATGAGCGTCTTGACCCGGTCCGGTGTATCGCAGGCCAGGAGACGGCCTTGGTGCAGCAGCGCCACCCGATGGCATCGTTCGGCCTCGTCCAGATAGGCAGTGGAGACAAAGATGGTCACACCTTCTTTGAGGAGGGAATAGAGAATCCGCCAGAAGTCCCGCCGCGAGACGGGGTCTACCCCGTTCGTCGGCTCGTCCAGGAACAAGACTTTCGGCGTATGGATCAGCGCACAGGCCAGACCCAATTTCTGTTTCATGCCGCCGGACAATCGCCCGGCCTGCCGCTTCTTGAACGGGGTGAGGTTGCTGAACGAGAGCAGTTCGTGGATCTTGTGCTCGAGGCCTTTCGTGGGCACTCCATAGAGATCCGCGTAGAATTGGAGATTCTCCTCCACCGTGAGATCCGGATAGAGCCCGAATCGTTGGCTCATGTACCCGATATCCTCCTTGACCTCCTCCGCTTCTCGAACGACATGCTTCCCCATGACCCAGGCCTCTCCGCCGTTCGGCTCCATCACGCCGGTCAAGAGCCGCATCGTGGTCGTCTTGCCGGCGCCGTCCGGGCCCACCAAGCCGAAAATTTCTCCCGGCTCCACCGTGAAATTTAGATCCTCGACCGCGCGAACCGTGCCGAATGATCGCGTCAGATGGACGAGCTTAATGGCTTCCACCGGATGCCTCCGCGCCGTCCAGAACGATCCGGGCATCGGCCGGCATCCCGGCTTTGAGCTCCATGTGAGGATTGTCGACGGTGATCTTGGTGCGATAGACCAGCTTGACCCGCTCCTTCTTGGTCTGGACGCTCTTCGGTGTGAACTCGGCCTGGGAAGCAATGAAAGACACGCGGCCTTCGTAGACCTTGTCCGGATAGGTGTCGGCTGTGACCTTCACCACCTGTCCCACCTTGACCCGGCCCAAGTCCGTCTCATCGATGTAGGCCCGCAGCCAGACGTGCGCCAGATCGCCGACGGTCACGATCGGCGTACCGGGAGCGACGAACTCTCCCGGCTCAATGTTGTGGGACAACACGACACCCGTCAGCGGAGAGGTCAGCGTGGCATAACCCAGCCGGGTCTCGGCCAGGGCCAACGCTTCCTTGGCCTGCTGCAGCTGCGCCCGCGCCCGCTCGACCTTTTCGATGCGCGGACCTTTCTGGACAAGGCGCAATTGCTCCTGCGCCTCGCCTAGCTTCGCGGTCGTCACCTCCACGGCGCTCTTGGCCGCGTCGTAGTCCTGCCCCGAGACATTGTCCTGCTCATAGAGTTTCTTGAGGCGCTTAAAATCCGCTCGGGCGCGTGCTACATCCGCCTGCATTCGCCGGACGACCGCTTCCGATTGCGCGATTTCCTCCGGCCGAGATCCGGTCACTAACTCGGCGAGCGAGGCCTCAGCGGCCCGAACTTCCGCGCTGCGAAGCGCCACTTCCTGCGCCAGCTCACTGGTATCCAGACGAGCCACCGACTGCCCCGCCTTGACCGATTCCCCTTCCGACGCCGAACGTTCCACTACCCGGCCCGCTATCTTGAAGCTCACCTCGGCGTCGGTTATCTCGATATTGCCCGATACTCGCAGCACTCCCGAGTCCGGCACCGGTCGTGATTGGAAATACAGGCCAGCGGCGACGGCAAGCACCAGCAGGCTGAGGATCAGCAGCGCCCGCATCCACGCAGTAGGAATAGTGCGTCCTGCGCCGGGAGCTGCGGCAACCGGCGGCGAAGCTCCATGGCCAATCGGCCCGGAGTCACCCGTGCGGGGAGGAATCGTAATCCTGTCTCCACCCATGATCGTCCTCATCCCTCAAATCCGTGCCATCACAGACTCCGTTCACGTCGAGGCGTCTGCCGTGCGCGGATTCAGAACAATTGTTCGATTTCGCCTTTCGCTCTGGCCAGATTGATGCGAGACGCATTGAAGCGGAACAGCGCTTCGATCAGATTGTCACGCGCCCGCGCCACCGAGGTCTGGGCGTTCGTAATTTCAATATTGGTCGCGAGTCCGGCAGCGAAACGGTCCCGTGCAAAGGTCAGTTCCTTCATCGACAGGGACAATCCTTTCTCCGCCACCGTCACTTGCTGCGTAGATGAGTCGAGCGTGAGCAGCGCATTTCGGACTTCGAGTGTCACCTGATCGGATACGTCCTTCATGCGGATCAGTTCCTGCCGCACACGGCTCCGGCTTTCGGAAATCCGTCCCTCCCGTTGTCCGCCGTCGAAGATGGGCACCGAGAGCATCAGCCCGACGGATCGCGTCGCCAAGGCTTCATCCGGCTTGAGCCCGATC
>DAONAB010000113.1:0-8804 GCA_035400805.1 Nitrospira sp.
AATCTCCTCCTCGTCGCCTTAACCGTCTTCCTCATCTGGCAAAGCGCGTTTATTGTGGCTCCCGATGAAGAAGGGGTCGTCAAACGATTCGGCATTCCGGTTCGAGTGGTAGAACCTGGCCCGCACATGAAAATTCCTGTGGTCGAGAGTGTTCTGCAGCCCAAAGTGGCGAAACTGCATCGGGTGGAAATCGGGTTTCGTACCGACCGGCAGGGCCGTCAGCAGATGGTGCCGCAGGAAGCCCTGATGCTCACCGGGGATATGAACATTCTGGCGATCGAATTTATCGTTCAATACAAGATCAAGAGTTCACGCGAATATCTATTCAATGTTGCCGACATTGACGATACCATCGGCAAGTCGGCTGAGGCCTCTATGCGAGAGGTCATCGGCAAGAGCAAAATCGACGAGGCGCTCACCACCGGCAAAGCACAGATCCAGCATGACACCCAGGAGCTGCTCCAACACATTCTGGATGAGTACAAAACCGGCGTGCAGGTGGCCGCTGTCCAATTGCAGGACGTCGATCCCCCTGAAGCCGTGGCCGCGGCATTTAAAGACGTGACCAACGCCAAGGAAGATCGTGAAAAATTGATCAACCAGGCTCAGGGCTATCGCAACGACATCACGCCCAAAGCCAAGGGAGAGGCGGCGCAATTGGTGAATCAAGCCAAAGGATATGCGCAGGCGCGATTGAATCGCGCCCAGGGAGAATCCAATCGCTTCCTGGCTACCCTCAAAGAGTATAACCAGTCAAAAGATATCATCAGCAAGCGGATCTACATCGAAACGCTTGAAGACGTGCTTCCTCACATCGATAAGTTCGTGATGGATGGCAAAGGCGCAGAGCGAGTCCTGCCGTACCTCCCGTTGGATCGCTTCAGTAAACCAGCCCCCGCCGGCGCGGCCCAGGAGCGTACCCCATGAGCAAGCAGGGATTTCTTGTCGCCGTTGTCGGCATCGTCATCGGCCTGCTGATTTTGGGCGCTTCGCCCTTTTACATTGTCGATGTCACACAAAATGCCATTGTGGTACAGCTCGGCAAGCCGGTCCGCAACGTCACCGAGGGCGGCCTGTATCTGAAAGTGCCGTTCATCGAGGAAGTGACCTATTTCGATAAGCGGCTGCTCGATTATGATTCCAACGCCCAAGACGTGATCACGCAGGACAAAAAGACGCTCCTGCTCGACAACTTTGCCAAATGGCGCATCACGGATCCCCTCAAGGTCTACCAGGCTTTCCAAAGTCAGCGTGGCGCGCTGCAACGCTTGCACGACATCATCTATTCGGAATTGCGTGTGGAATTAGGCCGGCATGACTTGGCGGAAATTGTGTCGTCCGCTCGGGCACAACTCATGTCCGTGGTGACACAACGCGCAAACGAAAAGGCGTCCGCGTACGGCATCGAGATTCAAGATGTGCGGATCAAGCGGGCAGACCTTCCCGAGCAGAACGAAAAAGCCGTCTTTTCACGGATGCAGGCAGAACGGGAACGGCAAGCCAAGCAATATCGAGCGGAAGGCGCGGAAGAGGCGCAGAAGATCAAGTCGGAAGCGGAAAAGGACCGGGAAATTATCCTTGCCGAAGCCTACCGCGAATCAGAAGAACTTCGTGGCGGCGGCGATGCCAAAGCGTTCAAAATCTACGCCGATGCGTACCGCCAGGACCCGCATTTCTTTGAGTTCACCCGCACGATGGAAGCCTATCGCAAAACCCTCAAAGACAAGACGACGATCCTTGTCAGTCCCGATTCCGAATACTTCCGCTTTCTCAAACAGCGCTAATCGGCATCACGCGAGCCCGACGATCTCACCGGAGCGGGGATCGATATCGATCCGCTCGCCGGCCGGCTTTTTCGGCAGACCCGGCATGAGCTGAATGCCCGAACACACGGCCGTGAGGAAACCCGCACCGGATAGGATTCGCAATTCCTGAATGGGCACGGTAAATCCGGATGGCCGCCCTTTCAGCGCCGGGTCGTGAGAGAGCGACAACGGCGTCTTGGCCATACAGATGGGAAGGGGCTCGAAACCCAATCGCGCCGCCAATTCGATATCCTTTTCGGCCTGCGGCGAGTAGGACACTCCGACCGCACCGTAGATCGTCGTGGCAATGGTCTCGATCTTCTTTTTGATGGGCCAGGTCACATCATAAAGGGGCGCGAACTGTGATCCTTGCGCCGCCACCTTGACGACTGCCCGAGCCAGTTCTTCCGCACCTTTTCCGCCATCCGCCCAATGCGTCGACACAGCGGCCGCGTCAGCTCCTGCAGCCAGCGCGCGTTCACACACCCACTCCAACTCCTTGGGTGAATCATCCTTGAATGCATTGACGGCCACCACCACAGGCACTCCGTGGGAGCGTACATTGGCAATGTGCTGCTCAAGATTGGCAAATCCTTTTTCCAGCGCGACCGGATTCACTCCCGTCAACCCTGGCGGGAGGGGGGTTCCTGATTTTACAATCCCGCCTCCTCCATGCAGCTTCAGGGCGCGTAACGTGGCCACAACCACTCCGGCATCGGGCCGGAGCCCCGATGTGCGGCACTTGATGTTGAAGAACTTTTCCGCGCCTAAGTCGCTGCCGAACCCGGCTTCCGTAATGACGTAGTCGGCGCAACGCAACGCCAATTGATCCGAGACCACAGAGCAATTTCCATGAGCGATATTGCCAAAGGGGCCGGCATGCACAAACGCGGGTGTCCCTTCCAAGGTCTGCACCAGATTCGGCATGAGGGCATCCTTCATCAACACGGCCATTGAACCGGCACAACCGAATGCCTCGGCGGTGGTCAGGGCACCGCTCTCCGTGAGACCCACCAGGATTCTGCCGAGGCGCTGGCGCAGATCGGGATAGTCCGTGGCCAGCGCCAGGACCGCCATGATCTCCGACGCTTCGGTGATGACAAACTGGCCTGGTCGTGGCCCCGCTTCCGCGTTCAAAATGATGTCGCGAAGCGCGCGATCACTCACACCCAGCGTGCGCGGCCATCTGATTCGTTGCGGATCCAGGTTGAGCGCATTGCCGTGAAACAGATGGTTATCCACAAACGCCGACAGCAGATTGTGGCTGGCCGAAACGGCATGCGCATCGCCGGTGAAATGCAGATTGATATCCTCCATGGGCCAGACTTGAGCGCGGCCTCCCCCCGTTCCGCCACCTTTGATTCCAAAGACCGGCCCGAGAGAGGGTTGCCGCAACGTGACAGCCGCGTTGTGGCCCAATCGACAGAGTCCCATACTCAATCCGACGGAGGTCGTCGTCTTGCCCTCGCCGAGCGGGGTGGGATTGATGGCCGTGACGAGGATATAGCGTCCTAGCGGGCGATGCGTCAGCCGCGCAGCAAATTGAGGAGCGATCTTGGCTTTATACCGGCCGTAGGGGATGAGGTCTTCGGAAGGGATCCCTAACGTCTGCGCGACTTCAAAAATAGGCTTGTGAGCGACAGAACGGGCAATTTCCAGGTCAGTCATACGGGTCCTCATAGGAGAATTCGTCAGAGGGCGCGAAGTATACCACGCGCCCTACCGGATTGATGAAGCACATCCAAATGGCATGAGATGAAGGGAACGAGGGGCCGCGACTGAGAAGATCGAATTGAGAAAGGTGAGCTCTAGGAGGAGAAGCGCTCAGAAAGAAAAGGAACGGCGTAATGCTGAAGATTTAATCAAGGATAAATTTCGTCGGATCAAGTGCCTGGCCGTTCTTCTTCACCATGTAGTGGAGATGCGGCCCGGTTGAAAGGCCGGTGCTCCCTACGAGAGCGACGACGTCTCCGCGCTTCACACGCTGCCCCTCTTTCACGAGAGACTTGGCGAGGTGCCCGTACACGGTCTCAATGCCATAGCCGTGGTCCAGCTTCACCATGTTTCCCATTTTCGAATCAAATGCCACGGTGACCACACGACCAAGGGCGGGAGCCTGCACGGGGGAATTTGCCTGGGCACCGATATCCAGCCCATCATGCCAGGCCGGCTTCTCCGTGAATGGCGAAACCCTGGGACCAAACCCTGAGGTCACCCACCCGCGCACGGGCCAGATTGATGGAGTGGAGGCCCACTGGGTCGAGCGCTGCTCGGCTATCTGAGTCAGGCTTTGCAGGGATTCCTCCTGCTGGGTGGCTTCCCGAACGAGCGCGTCTAAACTTTCACGAACCTGCTGGGTGACTTCTTCAATACTTTCGGTCGAGAATTCAAGATCGGATGGGTTGGTATCTCGCAGTTCTGACACCTGCTGTCTGGACTCCTGTCCTGAGGTAGTCGGTCCATTGCCCTGAACAGCACCTTTCCCATCTGGCAGCGGACCATCCTCGCCGCCCCGTCCGTTAGCAAGATCACCGGCCGGCTTGGTGGCATCAATTCCCAGCATGACTCGAAGTCGTTGATTGACCTCTCCCATTGCCGAAAGTCTCTTCTTCAGGTCGTCGATGGCAGAGGAAAAGGCGGCAGTCTGCTCCCGAGCACCCATGGCCTCAGCCCGAAAAGCCGATAATTGCCAGACTTCTCCAGTTCGAATCACATAATGGGATACGACGAGCAGATCAGCCACAATCAGGATTGCAGCGAGGATCAAGAGCTTGCGGACGAATTTCCGTGGGAAACTAAACCGTAGCGGCTTGGAGGAAGATCCTCGAAAGACCACGACAGTGTAGGCATCGCTTGTTTCAGCCGTTTGTTGGCTCATAGGCGGCTCTCCCCTTCACGGATTCAACGTCAGAACTTCAACCACCGACTTTCGCAGTGTACCCATCTCAAACCCGGTGGTCAACCCTTTGTTTTCGAAAATTTGCATATTAGAATCAACTACTTAGAAGTTTCATTCCGAATCCAGTCCAAATAGGAAACAGAGCCCGCGACGACCGGCAACGCGATGATTTCCGGAACCTCATAGCTATGGTGCTGCCGAATCACCGATTCAAGCTCGGGATAACGCTGGCGTGTCGTTTTCATGATCATCAGGCATTCATTTTCGACAGAAATCTTGTTGTCCCACCGAAAAATTGAGCGCATCCCGCTGACGAGATTGGCGCAGGCAGCAAGTCTGGATTCCACAATCATCCGTCCCAGCTTCTCCGCCTCTTCAGTTGACGAGGCCGTGACGAATACCACGACCTCCGACCCTTGCGCGTCCACAGCTCCCCCTCGATTAAGCAATTTGCATGCCCACCCCAACCATGCAACATCAACAAGACATTAAAAATCAATGTCTTACATCTTATTTCCAAACATTTATGCGGACAATTTCACCGCCAGCCTGGGCAGGAATTGCACACATGAACAAAAAACGGCCGCCCTCACGATGCAGGAATTTCCCTACTCTCAGCTTATGGCCCATACGCCTACGACCGCTATGGCCACGTCTCTCCTTCGGCTCGAAACCGCCACACCTTGAGCGACCATTCTCCTCCGGCCATCCGGCGCCAGGGTTGACACCCCTTTTCCGGCTCCTTATGATCCGCTCATCTCAGTACAGATGGAGGTACATTGATGAGCTTTACTATTACGCCCACAGAACTTAAGTCGAGATTGGATAAAGGTGACAAGCTGGTGCTCGTCGACGTCCGTGAGCCCTGGGAATATGCCATTGCCAAGCTGGAAGGTTCAGTCCTGGTGCCGCTGGCCACGCTTCAACAGGCTCTGGGGAAACTCGATCGGAACGCAGAAATTATCGCCGTGTGCCACCACGGGATGAGGAGCGCAGATGCGACGGGGTTTCTCTTACAGCAAGGGTTTGGAAATGTAAAAAACCTCATCGGGGGCATCGACGCCTGGTCTGTCCAGGTCGACTCGTCCGTCCCTCGCTATTGACCCGGGAGGCTAGCCCAATCCATCTCGGAAAAATTCCACGGTTCGGCGCAATCCTTCCCGCAAATCGATCTTCGGCTCCCACCCGAGGGTACGCTGGAGTTTTGCGCAATCAATGACGCTTCTCGCCTGTTCGCCTCGTTTGGCTGGCCCGTGCACTTCTTTGAATTCAACTTTGGTTAGGTCAACGACGATACGGAAGAGGTCGTTGACCGAGGTCTCGATACCGGTCCCTACATTGTACACGCCCTCCACCTGAGGCCCCATCGCCATTAAGTTTGCCTCGACGACGTCCTCCACAAAAACAAAGTCACGGGTCTGGCGCCCATTCCCATTCACGACGGCTTGCTCCCCGCGCAGCATTTTTTGAATAAAAATGGCCACAACACCCGCTTCGCCTTCAGGATCCTGGCGAGGGCCATAGACATTGGCATACCGCAAACTCACCACCTGAATGCCGCTCATCCGGTGGTAGTAGGACAGGTAATGCTCGCCGCACAATTTGCTGATCCCGTAGGGAGATAGTGGTTGCGTGACATGCGTTTCCGGTGCAGGAAAGGCCAGTTGTTCTCCGTAAATGGCGCCCCCGGATGACGAAAAGATCACCTTTCGCGCCCCGTGCTTGGAGGCCTGCTCCAAGACATTCAATGTTCCCAGCACATTGACTTGGGCGTCGAACATCGGATCTTCGACTGACCGTCGAACGTTCATCTGGGCTGCGAGGTGAAACACCACCGAAGGCCGCTCATTGCGAAACACCCGCTCTAGCTTAGGATTCTCGATGTCCAGTTTGTAGAATTGCGCTGCCTTGGGCACGTTTTTGCGCTTACCCGTTACGAGATTGTCGACCACGACGACCTCGTGCCCCTCCTGGAGCAACCGATCCACAACGTGTGACCCGATAAACCCAGCCCCTCCGGTAACCAAGACTTTCATACGTCTCCTCGCCTCTCCTTCATCAGCCCCTTCAACAGCACCTGGACTGCATCGTGAAAACCCAGCCTACACCTTCTGTCCGCATCCTCAAAGTGTTTTCGTCCTGCTCCGAGAGGGACAGGCCCCTGGCCAGCACTCCCTTGCGACAGCCACCCGATCAGGTTCATACCTTCCGCTGAAACCATGCGAGGAATTCGCGATTGCCTTTGCGGCCTTCGATCGGAGATTCCATGCGGCCTGCCAACTGCAAGCCAAGATCTCTCGCACACGACACCACTTTTTCCACCGTGGACTCCCGCAGTCCGTCATCCCGCACAATCCCTCCCCGGCCGACCAGCCCCTTCCCCACTTCAAATTGCGGCTTGATCAACGTGACGATGGAACCGGACGCGACGAGATACGCGACGACCGCAGGCAAGACAAGCGTGAGTGAAATGAAGGAGACGTCGATCACTATCAAATCGATCGGTTCAGCGATTGCGCCCGGCTCCAGATACCGCACGTTGGTCCGCTCCATAAGCACCACTCGAGGATCCTGCCGAAGCCGCCACTCAAACTGGCCATACCCCACATCGACGGCATACACGCGGGTCGCTCCTCGTTGCAGCAGACAGTCGGTAAAACCGCCGGTCGAACATCCGACATCGAAACACACCATTCCACTCGGATCGATCTGAAATTGATCCAGGGCGCCGGCCAGCTTTTCTCCTCCACGACCCACATAAGGCGATCCAGCTCCGGTGACCTCCACTAGGGCCCCGGCCATAGTCGGTTTTGCCGCCTTGTCGACAACTCTGCCATCCACACGGACAAGACCGGCCAGGATCAATCTGGCCGCATCCTCCCGACTGGACACGAGCCCTCGGCTAACCAGCGCACAATCAAGCCGTTCCCGTTCTGGGCGAAGTTTCTGACTCATATGGAGAAAGGAAGTTCAACGATGATGCGCAGCCACAATGTGGCCTGCGTTGGCTCGGACGGCTACTATGAGTTCTCCGACTCATCCTCACCGGGAGAAAACGCTTGAATGCGCTTTTTCCCGTCTTTCTCCTGCACCAGAATCTCCACTTTCCGTTCGGCGTCCTCCAGCATCTTCAGGCACGTCTTGGACAACCGAATCCCTTCCTCGAAAATCTTCAGCGAATCATCGAGCGGAAGGTCTCCCTTTTCCAGTTCGGCGACGATCGTCTCCAGTCTCGCCATCGCATATTCAAATTTCACGGCAGCCACGACAACTCCCTTTGCTCATCTATCGATCGGAACATTATTGCCTGCACTTCTGGTCGGGTCAAGCGATCGACGAGGGCATGACCTTGTCGACCTGACACACTAATTGTCCCTCCGCGAGTCTCACCTGAACAGATGCCCCTACCGCCACATCGGAAGCTCGCCGCAAAACCCTCCCATCCGAGACGGTCTGAACGATGCTGAATCCGCGCTGTAAAATGGCCAACGGGCTCAGGGCATCGAGCGCCGCCATCTGCAGGGCAACCGACTGCCGTCTGCCGATGAGCCCGCGGCGGGCTTCCTGCTCAAGGCGCTTGCACAACTGGGGGATGAGCACCAACGAGCGCTGAATCCGACTCTGCGGCCCTTGCGCGAGCAACAGGTGCCGGCGCTCCACCATCTCACGATGCAGCGTCGTGAGCTGTTCGGTGAAGATGCGCGTGAGTCCGTCTCGCAGCTCATCGAGCCGCTGGGCCTCCGTCTGTATTCGAAAGCGTATCTCGTGCAAGACGTTGAGCGACCGCTCAAACCGGTGGCGCTGCATCTGCAGCATGGTATCCACGATACGGCTGAGCCGACGGGCCAACTCATCCAGCCGTTCCATAATCTCATCCAATACAGGTACCACCGCCTCTGCTGCCGCAGAGGGTGTGGGAGCACGATGGTCCGCGGCAAAATCCGAGAGCGTCACATCGATTTCATGCCCCACGGCGGAGACCACCGGAACTCTAGACCGGGCGATAGCACGAACCACCGCTTCCTCATTAAACGCCCACAAATCTTCAGACGCGCCACCACCACGCCCGACTATCAGCACCTCCACTTGAGGCATTGCAC
>DAONAB010000114.1:0-3322 GCA_035400805.1 Nitrospira sp.
GTTCCAGCGACTCGCCGCTTCCTACTCTTCCAGACTGGGGCGCGACAGGTATGGACCATAGACCAACGCGAAGAGGAGATACGCGCTACTCCAACAACATGCGGCAGCACCGAGTATGAGACCGGTCGGCAGACCGGTACCAGCTCCGAACACTCGCAAGATGGCCCCGCAGGTGACCAGCACATACATCGCGAGCGTCGCACCGTCGGCATGGCGCTCGCGTCCCGTGTGCCCCAGACTCGCACGAGTCATAATGCCCAAGGTCATGACGCCCACTGCCCCCGTGGTCAGCGCATGCACCGCATCTTCTTTCGGCAGGCCGACCCCCAGCGCGGCAAACCCGAGCAGGGCGAGCGCCAGAACAAGCCACCCATAGCCCCAATGCAACACAAATACGAGCGGCTCCCGCCATGTGAACCAGCCGTACCACCGCGAGAGGCGAACGAGATTGACCAGTCCGGCGAGAATCAGAAGCCCTCCGGCCAGGGCTCCTTGCGAGAATACTGCCCAGACCGTCGAGGCGAACGCCACTAACCCGATCGCCCCCAGGTCGAGATGAGTAAACCGCGCCGGCTTCTCCGGCCTGCGGGACTGAACCAGAAACTCGCGCGTAAAATTCGGGGTCACGCGTCCGCCGATGAAGGCCAACAGCGTCATGTCCAACCCCAACGCCAGACGCTCCGGAAGATCCGTCGCGAGGTCGTTGATCGCGAACGCATGAAAGAGCAGATTCGTGACCGCGTAGAGACTGAGCAGCACGCCGATGGGTGCATGATTCCAGCTTTTTCCCCCTGCAATCTCGCGCCACACAATTACCGCCAACACCACAAGATAGGCCGTATCGACGATGGCTGCAAAAGTCGGCGGCACCCACGGCCCCGCCAATACCACACGGCCCGCGAGCCACAGGCCGAACAGCCTCGCCAATTCCCGCCCGTGGATGGCGGGACGATCCGTCCAGTTAGGCACCGCCGTCAGCACAAACCCGGTGATCACCGCAGGCAGAAATCCGAACAACATTTCGTGCACATGCCATTCACGAGGCGCAGCCAGACCCGTCGAACCAATCCCGAGCGACAGCATGACAATCCAGGCCGGAACAGCCAGGCCCGCAAACCAGGCGGCGCCGAGAAAAAACGGGCGGAAGCCGTACGAAAACAAGGCCGTCAACGAAACGGCCGGCCGTCGCCCCAATCCGTCACTCATTATTCGTCGCTCCATCCATGCATTCCTGTGTTCACACGATCGTCATCGCACGTCCACACATTCGGCCATTGTACCGGAAAGAACGGTCGAGCCTCTCAGTCGGATACGCACTACTCAGCGTCGTATCCGCGAACCGGCATATACGGCCCCGGCGCATGCAGCAATCGAAAGGCCTCGTGCGCATCAGGAGGGGCCGTATCGAGTGAGGGTCCTGTCGCTCCACCAACCCCGATTTCGACTGGCTCCCGCCGGATCTCCTGACCGGTTCGGCTGCGATACACCAGTTCATCGGTATCCAGATCGTACTCCGGTAACTCAGGACTCTCCCACCGTTGAAGGAAGTACTGGGCATAGAAGGTATACAAGCCCTGCTCCTTGCGGTTTCGTTGCAGGACATATTCCGGCATGGTCTGACGTTCCAGATTGGCATGATAGTGCTGCAACCAGAGATAGTCACCCCAGATGACCAGTTTGACCAACGGCGCATCCGCATACAACTTCAACTGCACCACCTTGCCGATGGCTTTCAGACGCTTGAGCAGCGCGATGCTCTGGCGGACCTCTTCCCGAAAGGTCGGATAGGGGGACGCAGGATGTGCCAAGGCCTGGATGCGTGTGCGCGCCTGCGCATCAAAGGGATTCACCAGGAGGATCTTGGCCTCCAGGCAGGTGTCGAGGATAGACGACAGATCCCCGACCTGGTCGACCAGCGTGCCGGCTCCGCTGGATCCGATGACCATCACTGAACGACCGTTGCCCTGCTCGTCTTTCAAGGTTTGAATGCGCCGGCGGGCGTCTATCCCAGGCCGCGGGAAAAACGAGACCAGGCCCGCGCCAAGTGCGGTTTCGGCGAGCATGCGATCCCGCCGACTACGATGGAGATAGGTGAAGGCGGCAATGCACAGCACGGCAATAGTCATTTCGACCGCCACCAAGGACATCGGGTTCTGTTCCACACGCGACCAGAACGACAGAAACTGCCGGGCTCCGACCGGAAGAAGGAGCGCAATGCCGGCGCTCATCGCGACGATGACCATGTGCGACAGATTGCCTGTCGCATGGCGGACAACCGCCGTGAGATTGGAATTGAATTGGCGAAACACGGAAACACCTCTCGTACGGGTAAAGACACGATCCCACGGCTGTGACGGGCTGGCGATGCGAACGACGGAGGAAAACAACCTTCGGCGGTGTGCTCAGCAGAAACGGCGCGGCAGTAGGCACAAATAACAATCGCGTAAGACATCGTCCATTCGAAGGCTGCAGCCCTCGGTGCGGAAGGTCTTACGCGAACAGATGAACTCTATCAGGTCTGCTCAGGCGAAGCAAGGATGGGGCCGTCCGACGACAGCGCGAGCGCAGCAAGACATTCGAGCCCCCGCTGCCATCACTCCGTCAATTGATCCATCAACCATTCCATCGCATCCGATGACGCAAGCCAGGCCTCGGCAAACCCCGCAAAATAGATCGCTGCCTCTTGCCGGTCGCCCGGTGAGAATTGTGTCGGCAGGCGAGCCGGCGGTTTCCGTTGCCCGGTGAACAAGTCGGCTACGTGCGGATTGCCTTGCCTCGCCGCGTGCAACGCCTGCTTCGCCGCGACCTGATCTCCCCGGCGAAGGTCCAACAAGACACGACTCCAGAGAAACGCCGCGGATGAATCATGCGCATACTGCTGAAAAAGACGCGTTGCTCCGGCCTCATCTCCCACGGCTAAGTACCGGCTCAACAACCCGTAACGAATCCCTTGATGGTCCTCCGGATTCAATTCCAATAGGGCCTCGCCATGCGCGAGGGAATCGTCTTTCCGGCGAAGAGCCCACAAGCAGTCGGCCAACCCTTGACGCGCGCGCATGTACGGCCTGGTTTCAATCAGTCCCCAGAAGTGGCCCATCTGCCGGTCGAAGAATCCCTCGCCGAGATGCCGTCGTCCGGCATCGACGCCTTGTTGATACAAGAGGCAGGCGTCCTCTGCCGACCGCGCCTCAACGTTCGCCAGCACCGTGTAGGCATCCGCACAATCGGGAGAAAGCTCCAGCGCCTGCCGGGCCAACGTGGCCGCTTGCCGGTCGGTCGTGGCTTCCCAAGCCTGATAGATCAAGGCTTGAGCCTGTTCCAG